>CALISG010000010.1 GCA_938042065.1 uncultured Candidatus Saccharibacteria bacterium | reverse complement strand
AATGCTTGATGGCAAATCCACTCAGCATAATCGTCGACATACACAGCAAAATCGCTAGCAAAATCAGCGTTTTGAGTTTTTTCCTGGTGATATACAACCAGGCACGTTGTACAAATGACATAGATCTCCTTTCTTGGTTCTATGCCAGTGTAGCAAGGGTATGTGAAGGGAATGTGAAATGGGCGGGAGTTATCTGGCTATTTTTCCTCAAGCACTGCAACCCGTTTCTTCAAATCATCCAGTTCGGCGCGGAGTTCGCTGGTGCTTGCTGCGGGGCTGCTTGGTTCTGCTTTTTTAGCTTTAGAGTCTTTTTCTTGCTGAGCTTTTTGTTCTTTACCTGTTTTTACGGCAACATAGCCAGCAATAACGAAGCTGGCTATTGCAATGACAGTACCTGACGCTGACAGTATATTTAGCGGAGTGATTTCCATACATATTCCTTTGTTTATGATTTATTACTAGGCTTAATTATATACCCTGTTGTGGTGTACGGCTAGTAGGTTGAGGCCGGCTAACTCTATACTGTAATTTATAGAGCCGTATAGAATATGAAGTTTAGCGGAGATTCTACTATCAAAAGATTTCATAATACTTTCCCAAGGAAAATAGGCTAGTTGTTCGGTATCTTAAGTCAGATACCAGTGACACCAGCCCAAGTCACTCGCATTTATTCAGATGGATTTCTCCAATCTAGGAGATACGTGCTCCTTACTGTTGTCCTACTGCTGTCTCTCGATCTCGATGACGTGAACGCCAAGGCGCTCCTTGTGATCTGGGTAGATCCTGCGAAGGATATGGAACGCCTCCGCCACACTTCTGGCCTGCGGCACAACCTGCCGCCACGACTCTTCAGCGAACATGTCGACGAAAGAGTCGTAGATGCGAATCGACTTGATCCGCACCGTGCCGGACGTATGCCCAGTCTCGAGTCGCAGCATCTGTCCCGCCCTAAGGCGCTTGATGCTGTTGTAGCCGACACGAACCTCCAGGGTCTTGCGACCCGACATGATCGCGTCGTAGTACGGCTTCTTAATCCTCATCTTACGCACGGGACTTCCTTTCTGGAGGCTGAGCCCCCACTGCTGAACTACGCTAGCAGGTGCGTACCCGCCAGGGAACACGCCCTCCAGGCTCCAGCCATGACGCTGGAGACAGGCGACCTGCCACGGCTCGGGAACCAAGTGGACGTACAGCTTGTGACCGTAGTCCTCCAACAACCCCTGCAGGTCGACAACAAGCGCCTCAAACGCCGCCTCTGATGAGGCCACCAAAGGCATCAGCTTGATGGGCCGCCCCTTCTTCGGGGTCGCACCAGCGACGCCGACCACCTTACCGTCACACTCCGCGGTGAAGATGATCTTGAACTTGGCGTTGACATCGCCAAGCTCCCGGCGACGGTAGCCAGCGAACAGGGCGTCAACCCAGTCGTTATCCACACCGTTGAAAGCATCGCTCATCTGCGACAAGATGAGAGCTCGCGCGCTGTCAGCCTGGCTCTCGTCAAACGGAACCACAGAGATGTTCGGCGAGTCGAAGCCCGCCTCATCCACGAGTTGCTTGTACAGCATATGCTCGTCGATGCCGACCTTGTAGTGATCCTTCGCCGTGCCAGTGACGCGGAATCCTTTCTTGAGAAAGAACCCCAGCGCTTTCTTGTTCGGAGCTGCCACGGTGCAGTAGATCTGTCTCGAACCGAGACTACGGGCAAAATCTTCAGCGTGCTTAAGCAGCACGCTTCCAACGCCCATCTTCCCTCGGTACGCCGTGTCAACGATGAGGGGACTAATCTTGACAGTCCCCTGCTTCTTGTTGACGACGTGAATGACGCCTGCAGGTTGCCCATCGCCGCTTTCGGCAATGAACATGTGCTGCCCAGAAGAAAACTGACCAACACGGTCAATGCCACCCGCGATGTGCGCGTCAAAGATGCGTCGCGCATGTGCACGGTGGTCTCCATCGTAAAACGGAGTCAGTGCTCGGACCATGAGGTCGGCGACCCACTCGAAGTCGTTTGCGTTTGCTTCGCGTACGACGATGTTGCTGACTGATGCTTCAGTCATAGTACACCTTCCTGTGACGGCTACGATTTTTGACGTAACCTGGTTGTATAGGACAAGATTCTATTCAGAATCTGATATATATATATATCAATAATGGAATAAGAATACAAGCATAACTATATTAGTTCAAATTCAATTCCAATGATTCCATTTTGCTTTTGATCGTGGAGAGAATAGAATTCGTTGATCTGATTCTCCAGCCATTCAACACTCTCGCCGCCAAACTTACGCGGATCATTATGCGAAAACAAGTCATGAAACGTTGCGTAGCGTAGTAAACCAACTACTTTAACAGTGGCAGTTTGGCTGGGATTGTCTCGATTGGTAAAAATTATTTGGTCGCCTATTTGAATTTTCTGGCGCTTTTCATCGTATAGTCGTGACTCGATGGTTTTATTACTAGAGGTGATGGCGTTAAAGGGTTCGGTGGCTAAGGTTAATTGATGTGTTGTCATAGTAGGTTATTATAACAGAATTAAATGGCACGCAACTAGTGAGGGCGCGAAGCACTCACTAGTTGCGTGCCCTAACCTATCCATTATCCCTGGACGACCTACGCTCCTGGTTTTGGTTTTGGCGCCTCTTTCTTTGGTTCGGCGGCCTTTTCGAATTTGGCGTTCTTGATTTCTTTTTCTAGGACGGAGCCTGCCACGAAGCGGACTTTGGCCTCCTTAATGAGGCTGGGATTGACGTCTTTTTCCTCAAGGACGCCTTTGGATTTGAGGGTGACATGGAAGTAGCCCAGCTCGCCCAAGTGGACGCTGTGGCCTTTGGCTAGCAGCGCTGCCAATTCCTTGCCCAGGATGGTCAAGACTGCTTGGATATCTGTTTTGCTAACAGTGGTAGAACGATGAGTAAAGTAGCTTAAAGTCGGACATATAAGCTATTACTCTACATGCAGCATAGATATTTGTTTAAGCAGTCTCTCTCCTAATAACCTAGCTTTATCAGAAAGCATAGCACGGCCTCCGATTACTTCGAGTGCTACGTCGGTTACGTCATCTATGTCGCCGCTATTATCAATCCAGATTACATCATCTCTACCTAGCGCCCATTCTAGGTTAGTTTTTGCCTCCTTGATTCTTGCATGCCTATCAGACTCGCTGTGTTGGTTTCCACGGGAAGCTACTCGAGAATACCATGTGTCTGGCGATGCGACTACTTCTATAATGCGAGAATCTTTGAAAGGTAGCCGCTTCATTGATTTGACAGCCTTTGGGACGACATCCAACAAAGCTATACTACCATCTCCATAGTCAGGCAGTTCAGAGCCATAAACAAACCTAGTTGTCGGATGTACTATACTTTGGACTAGCTCTCTTTTTGTTGTTTTTTCTATAATCATTTGTATATTTTGCTCTGTGTGTGAGTATACCCTCTCTGAAGGCTTGTAGTATTGCAATAACCTGTCTAGCTGTTCTATGGGTTGATTAAGCCTATTTTTCACACTACAATTGTATCATTATGACCAAACGATCGCAGCATACAATGACAGAAAAAGACACCTTACTATATTGCAAGAGTAAAATACATAGTCTGTTTAGAGATACGGACGTAGATAAAATTTCTATCGTTCCTACGTACGATAGGACAAAATCTATATCTGACACAGAGAAAAACGATAAATTATTTAATTACAAAAGACCAACCGCTGAAATTATTGATAAAGTTGGTTATCTTTATTTGTTTCCTGGAAAAGACTACGTATGCCATTATAAAAAGATCTATGAACAATGCGGTTATAAGGTTAGCGTAAAAACACCAACCCAGGCGCAAACGACGAGAGCTTTGAGGAGTATATTTCCAAGCGATATACCTTCTTGCGATATCGTGCTGCTAGGATATGTTGAGGCGCTCGCTCCTGGCAACAAAGAGTGGCAAGGCAACGATGATATAAAATGGAAAACAGAAACAATCAATGGTCAAAAGATTGTTTTTGTTGGTGTGGCGTTTAGCTATTGGGGTAATATAATATACTCTGTAGTCGAGGTTTTATCAAAGTATTGTTCTACTCTTATTTATGTAGGCAAGCTCGGTTCACTTTCTCCTGACGATACACCTAATACGACTATTGCCACGGGCGATTCGTCGTATGTAGACGGCTCTCTTATAACATGGGATAATATTTTTAAGAACTCTCCGCTTACCGTAGAGGGCTCGCATTATACGTTACCATCTGTTCTTGACGAAACAGCTAGTTGGTACGAAGAAAGTAAGGATAAGTATCGTTTCGTTGACCCAGAAATAGGATGGGCGGCAAAGGCGGCAGGTGATTTTGGCTTGGCGTTTAGCTATCTTCATCTAGTAACTGATAATTTATCAGGTCTGTTTAATGAGAATCTAACGACTGAACGTGAGGATACTGTACTTAGGAAGCGGTTGCAGTACGTAAGCATAATACGCGCTATACTATGGCACAGAATAGGTATAGAGCATAGCGTATCTCTCTTCTCGGAAGTGTTAAAAGCACAACAAGCTCGAGTCGACAAGGGCTACATGGAACCGCTAGAGAGAAATTGGAAAGCGTGCCTAGCGTTTGCTTATCACACTCAGGAGGAGGCTTGGGAAGTTGTTCGAGAGTTGCCGCGGCGTCAGTGGAAAGAGCAAAAAGTTAATCCAGAAGCATTACTCTCGGAAATCGTTGATACACAAATCCAGCTATTAACAACGTTAGCGTATGCCGGATTCGATGAGCAAGACTTAATAGATGGAGTCATAGCAAAGCTGCATGCTCATCGCCCCGATTGGAAAAAATAACCATTCTATATGGACACACCGCCGCTCAATAATCTCATCCGCAACGACATTGACATGTTCTGGTCGAATAGGCTAGGTTTAATGCGTAGCGCGGCCGATGTATGGTCGTTTGTGTGCGAGTATCTGCCGTTACTTGGCATTGATTATGATACGTCAATTGCTAAGACTATCTTGCAGCTTCAGCGCACAGATGTTGCGAAAGTACAGCCACTGGTTTCTGAAATAACCGCTCTGGCGAAGTTAATTTATGACGAGCGCGATATGAGTGTGCGTCTAAAACTTTGGCAGCAGCTGGCGAAAACGGTTGGGTATGAGAAAGAGATTAACAAAATAGACATAAATCTAACGTCTAGGTCAAATGTTGTCAAATATATTAAAGTGCTTTTGTCGGACAATTGCATGAAGATGTGGCCGGCTCATGATATGGCGTATAAAATTGTTAACCTAATGGTGCATTATGATATTACCGAAGACGACCGCTTACTGTATGAGATATGGGACTTAGCGACAGAGGTAGAAGCGATGACTTTGGCCGAGATAGAAAAATCTGGCAAGCTGGATGAGATGATTGGATTGAGCAAGGAGCTTGGCTGAATCGGTGAAATGACCAGAAGCTTCCCTATGTCTATTTCCCCCTCCGCGCCGCTATAGCAAACCACATAAAGTAATCCTCCAACGATTCATCCTCAATGCCGGCGAATAGTTCGCGGGCGCGCAGGACTTCGCGGAGTTTTGGCGATTTTTGGCGGGCGAGCTGCTCGGCGGTGGCGTCCAATAAATCCAAGCCGCGCCGCCAGGCGCTAGTCATCGCAGCCGTATCGCCGCGGCGCCGGGCGGCAAACGCTTGCCCGACCTCTGAGCCGATGTTGCCCATTTGCTCAAATATTGTTAAGTTCTGCCACTTTTGCTTGTCAAATACATACTTACTCATGGATTACTCCAGTGCGTTTATGTAACCACGCTGCCAACTCCCGCCAAACGTTTGCCGTCAACTCCGCCTTCTCTTCATCGGTCATTTCGGCGAGCGTCTTATCATGATTATCCGGCAAGAAATATGTATCGTAATTGCGGCCGTTATCTCCGCGCGGTTCTTTGAGCAATACGCCGTGCAGTTTTAAGGTAAACGTCTGCGGTTTGTTGCCGTCAAAATAAGTAATTGTACGCTGCGTGTACGCCCGAGTGCCGCCGCCGAGCAGCTGAATTATCCTGTCAATACCGATAGTGTCGAGCGCGTATTTGGTGTAAACGCCGGGAAAGCCGTTCAGCTCGTCGATGAACAGGCCTGAATCCATCACCACCAGCGGACGTTTAAGTAGATCGTAGTACTTTAGCGCCTTATCGACAGAGACGGCTGTTTGGTCGTCGGATTGGATTTCTGGCACGTCGGGCAGGGCTTCGTCTGGCGCAATCAGGTTGACGCCTGTTCCAGCCAGTGCTTGCTTGGCTCCGGCGAGTTTATATTTGTTGGTGGTCGCGTAGGTGAGGTTCATGAGTATAGTGTAACACCTCGCTGTCTTAACCAAACCTTACCACAAACCGCATACCCCGCCCGTGCGGCGTGAAGTCATAGTCTAGACCTTTGGCGTTGAGTAGCATTTTCACAGTGTAGAGGCCGATGCCGCTACTGTCGGTGTGTTGCTTCGCACCGTCAGAACTGCGATAAAACGGATCAAAGATGTGCTGGAGTTGTTGTTTGGTGAGTGGCTTGCAGGCGTTTTCGATAGTCAGCTCGCGCTGGTTGCAAGTAAGTTTTATCACACTCCCGGCGTCGCCGTGGCGCACCGCGTTTGACACCAGGTTCGAGATGACGTGGCGCATCATGTCGCGGTTGGCGCGAATGGTCGTCGGACGGGCGTCAACCGCGAAAGTCATGCCGCGCGTTTTCGCCAGCAGTGTATAATCATCAACCACCTCGGC
>CALISG010000009.1 GCA_938042065.1 uncultured Candidatus Saccharibacteria bacterium | reverse complement strand
CGGAAATAGTTCAAGCCTGGCAGCAACATAAAACCGTCCGATTTTTTGCGTTTCGCGACGATAAACATATTTACGAAGTCACGATTGACGACTTAGTTTATGAAGATGGCGTCGAGCCTTTAATCCACATAGGAGAATAAAATGAAGAATGGTAGCGCTGATCTAAAGACTATCAGAGTTATTCGCCAGAATCATAGGTTTGCGGTTAGTGAAGTAGATTGGCTTGGCGAGCGCGTGTTTTGCAAGCAGTCGCAGCCTGGGGTGACTGGCAAAGATGAAATATTGCGCGAAGCGAATGGTTTGCGAACTTTTGATAAATTGACTCGTAATTTTAACGATATACCATTTTCTGTGCCAAAATTGCTGTATCATGACGATGTGAAAATCTTAACGCAATTTATCAACGGATGGACGCCAGAGCTAGCCGACGTGCCTGATGACTTTTTTGTACAAAGCTTCGTGCAAATGGATCGCTATTTTCGCAATCAGAAACGTCGTTGCTCGCGCTGGTCGCGACAAAATAAAGACGGAGAATATATTTGGCAGAAGCTAGAGCGAAGTATATCCGGGTTTAATTTAGAAGTGGTGCCGCCGGAAATATTTCGGGCTAGCTTGGATTTCTTGCGTAATAATCATAGCTTGTGTGAAGCTCGACCAATGCATGCGGATTTTACCGAAAATAATCTATTGTATGACGGCGATAAATATTGGCTAGTTGATTTCGAGAGTTTCCGCGATGATTGGCCGCGCTGGTACGATGTGGTTAATTTTACTTACAACCGCGAAATGGAACGTCCCGAAACCGCCGAGCGTATGCGTAATATTCGGCGCCTGGTCATTGAGCGGCTGGGTGAGGAGCCGACTACTCAGCGAGAAATCGCCTGCATTAAGATTGTACGCGGTTTATCGTTAATTATTGAACACATGACTATCGGCGGACGTAATCACGCAGCGATAGTCCCGCTTGATGACGCCTTGCGCCAGAGGATAATAACTTCTTTTTACGAAGTTTTTGCCGGCTAGGTGATAAAATAGGATTATGAAAAAGCATAAAATATTCTGTTCATATGCTTTTACTGGCGAGGACAAACTGAAAGTTGAAGCGCGTATGCGCCGGGTGGTTGATTTGCTTGAGGGCTGTGGGCATGAGGTTTATTGTAATTTGTTTGATAGCGCGACCGAAAGTTACGGCAATCCGCGTCAGTTTTTGCAGCGAGCAATTGATCAAATGAATGAGTGCGACAAAATACTAGTAATTCAAACTTCGCCGCGCCGCAGTGAAGGTATGCTGATAGAAATCGGTGCTGCTATAGCTCGCGATAAGTCAATTCTATTGGCGCAACATCAGAGCGCTGCGGGCAAATCGTATTTACCAGATCTCGCTAGGCGGACGCAAACCTGGCATAGCGAGAGCGAGCTAGATACTGCTATTATTACCCTGATAAAATCTGAATGCGATTAATCATGGCAGAACCAAAGAAGCTATCTTTCAATGAAACGTTAAAAGCTTTTGGCACGGTGGCGATAACGACTTACAAAGCTTCTCCGCTGGCGGCGGTTACCAAAATAATCGGTACGATTATCGGTTCGGCTATTCCGTTAGTTACTGCGTTTGTGGCCGCGCAAGCGACTACTTATCTGGCGGCTGGCTTCGCTGGTGACGAGCAAGCGGGCACAAGAGCAATTTGGTGTGTTGCAGCGACTGTGTTGCTGGGGGTACTCATGATGGCGTGGAGTAGTTTGCAGAATTATATAGATCAATTCACTTCGTATAAAATCAGCTCGGCTATTAGCGACCAGCTGTACGAGCATTTTGTTAGTATCGATTTTTGGCGTTACGATGACAAAGGCACTGCCGACATGTTTGATAAGGCGCAAAGTTTTGTTTCGTTTTTCTCGCACTTCTTCGATGCTATGGCTAGGATAATCGCGTCAATTGTTAGTGTAATAGTAGCATTAGCTTCGCTATTTTCTGTTAGCTGGTGGATTGGCTTAATATTATTTTTAGCAATTATTCCTAGCGCGATAGTTCAGTTAAAATTGTCGCGTTTGCAGACAGAGCATTGGCGTAAATATACCGAAGCTCGGCGCCGCAGCAATTCGATTTCTTGGAGTGTGATGCAGCCGCAAAATTTGGCGGAATTGCGTATCTATAACGCAGCGCGCTATATGTTAGATATGCGAGCGAAGTGGCGCGACAAAGACCAGCTCGAGCGTATTCAATTTGAGCGCGCTTATATTATCAAACGGTTGGCAGCCGACGTTGTCGAAGCAATAGCTCAGCTAGTTGGGCTGTTGTCGATTGTTCTGCAAATTATCCATCGTGCTCAGCCAATAGGCCAGTTTGTTTTGGTCGAGCAAATGATGTCGAGAGCGCTTGGCGATATGGGCAGTTTAATCACGCAGTTCAATAACATTGATCAGGATATTGCAGCGATGGTTGATTTCCAAAGGTTTATGCGGTTGCCGAGAAACTTGAATGAAGGTCGGAAATTGCTCGAACCGCCGCAGGCGATTGAACTGCGGAATGTTTCGTTTCGTTATCCCAAAAACGACAAGCTAGCGCTAAGTAATATTAACATGAAAATTCGCGCTGGCCAACGGATTGCTATTGTCGGCGAAAATGGCGCTGGCAAATCGACGCTTATTAAATTGTTGCTGGGATTGTATCAGCCGACGCGCGGCCAGGTCTTGCTTGATAATGTGTCGCTGGCGGATATTAATAAGAGCTCGTGGCATAGCTATCTCGGAGTATTGCAACAAGATTTCATAAAATATCGATTGCAACAGCTTATGAGAACGTTGTGTACGGAGACGTTCAGCGCAGCTATGACGAGCAGCATTATCAAAGATCAATCAAGCAGGCTGAAGCCAGCGCTTTCATTGATAAATTACCCAAGAAGTGCGATACGATTCTCGGGCAATGGTTTGAACACGACGATGGTACTAACGGCGTTGATTTGTCGGGCGGACAATGGCAGCGTCTGGCGCTAGCGCGTAATTTTTATCGCCAGGCGCCAATTGTTATTCTAGACGAACCAACTAGCGCTATTGATGCCTTGGCAGAATCAAGGATTTTCGCCCGGCTGTTTGGTAAGCACGGTAATACCATTATCGCCATTAGTCATCGCTATACAACTATCAAAAAAGCCGATGTTGTTTATATGATGCAAAACGGCAAGATCGTCGAGCAGGGTAGTGTTGACGAATTAGTAGCTCGCCGGGGTGAATTTTATAAGATGTTCGCTAGCCAAATTGAATAAGCACTTGCAATTTACTAAACGTTGCGCGATAATGTGCTTATGCTGGTACGCAATGGGGCCGCCCTGTTGCGAAAACAAACATCATACCAACGCCGTGCCCCGGGTGGGCGCGTAGCAGCACAAACCGCTACTAGAAATTGTAGCGGTTTTTTGATATTGTAGATAGAGGGGATATTGCTTGGGGCATTAGCTCATTTGGCTAGAGCGCTTCGCTGGCAGCGAAGAGGTAACCGGTTCGAATCCGGTATGCTCCACCACGGACCTTTAGCTCAGTTGGCTAGAGCGCACGATTCACATTCGTGAGGTCGCAGGTTCAAGCCCTGCAAGGTCCACCAATTTAGGCGTAAACGGTTTTTGGGAATAGTTATCCTTGTAAACAACTTAGCCACAAGCATGGGGATATAGCTCAGCTGATAGAGCGCAGCATTCGCATTGCTGAGGTCGAGGGTTTGAGTCCCTCTATCTCCACCAGAATAGTATGAAAGCGGTAGCGTAATCATGAACGCTGCCGTTATTTTGACTTTTCAATCCTATGGTGCTTCTGATGTTTGCTATAATGAGGCAGATGAATATCATAGCGACGATTAATAAAAACACAGCGTTCTTTTACTGGCTGCAAACAGTTTCTAAGTGGGATACATCGTATGCGTTTGAACATCCACTATTCACTTATTATCACCAAGTTATTCAACCTGCCGATAATCTTATTTTGTCGCAAGTACGCACTATTATACAGTCAGATCCTAATCCTTACGATATTTTGCGGAAGTTATATGGCGGAGAATTTGACGATGAAAAATCTCGTTTAATTGCTCATATTTCTACTCCTCTTATCGATAGGTTCGATAGTATTTGGCAAGATTGTCATGAAAACCTTGGCATATGGCGTGATGTTGTAAATGATTTTTCATATAATGATTTGTATATGCAATTGCAGAAAATAGCTGTTTTTCTAGGTTTGGAAAAGCAAGCTATAAAAGACAACGCCATATTTTTATTGCCGCCGCGCTTAAAAGCAAGCAGTCCTGCTGGACATAAAATTAGTAGTAGTGACTTTATACTCCTGCGACCACCTTATTCATTTAATGACCAGAAAAAAGAGGCTGTCAGAATCGTCATACTTCACGAGTATGCGCATGGACTAATTCAGCAATCAAAATTATTTCAAGAAGCGGGTAGATTATCATATGAGACGCTTATCCTTCCGAAGAAGCTTATAGCACCTGCTGGTTATACGTGGCGCTCGGTGTATAACGAGCTTTTAGCTTATTGTATCGCTAGCCGCACAATCGGTGGGTATTTAAGTCCTCAACTTACTGGAAAGCCTTGTCCGACTATTGATGATATGCGTTTATCGTTTGAGAGATTGCTTGCCAAGCGAAGACCAACGTCAAATCAGATTATCAATTGGGCAAGTTTGCATATGTTACCAAAACTGACCGACTATATTGAAGAAGGAAAATTGATTGATGCTGCTATATTCGAGCCAGCAATTAAAGTAGTTGACGAACTGCACAAATCTTGACATAATTCAGCCCCTCTGCTATACTCTCCAGAGGTCAATACGTTGCTTTTGCTCCGGCAAAGCGTAATGTTGTAAAAATAACACACCCTAGTTGCACCGATAACGCGCAACTTTTTTGTTGCCAAAAAATCATTAATCAAAGGAGGAAATATGCCCCGCACTAAGCGAGAAGGAGTATTTTATGGCGTAGTCATGGCGTTTACTATGTCAATTTTTATGAATTTGCTGAATACGTTTTTGCACGCTGGCGTGTCGATGCAATCGCTCGGGCGAGCACTACTACTGCAGCCAATTATCTTTGCGATTGTTATGCTGGTTGAAGGTTTGGTAGTGTCAAGTTTGGCACACAAAGCCATGAAGCGGTTTGTTCGGGCGAAGGACAGCGCGGAGGCTCATACGCTGGCGCGAACGGTGTGTATGGTGACAGGTATGTCGCTGGCGATGAGCTTGATCGGGTTGGTCTTGGCAGGTACACCGCTGGCTGAGCTGCCGCTACGCTTTGCCTTAGTATGGCCGATGAATTTCTGCGCGGCGTTTTGGTGGCAAATATTAGCTGCTGGGCCGATTGCGCGCAGGGCGCTGAAGGCAGTGCGGGCGTATCGCTCAGAAAAAACTTCAATGGTTATTGATTAGTTGTGATGTTATTCTTACGCGTAACATTTCCAAATCTTACGCCTATGATTTTCAAATCTTCCACGTATGATTTTTGAATCTTTCGTGTGAGATTTTCCCGCCTGGCGCGTATAATAGAAGCATGGGACGAATACCGCTAGCGGAACAGATGCGGCCGCAAACGTTGGATGAGGTGATTGGACAGAGCCATTTGCTGGGCGAGGGCGAGCTGCTCCGCCAAATTGTTAAGCATGGCGAGCCGGTCAGTTTGATTTTGTGGGGGTCGCCGGGGACGGGCAAAACGACGCTGGCGCGGATTATCTCCCGTGAAGTTAATGCGGAATTTGTTGAGCTATCGGCGGTGACCAGCGTCAAAAAAGATGTTGAAAAGGTGATTGAGCACGCTCGGCAGAACTGGAATTTGGGCCTACGGACGATTTTGTTTGTCGATGAAATCCACCGCTTTAATAAAGCACAGCAGGATGCGTTTTTGCCGCATGTTGAGAGCGGGCTGATTACTTTGATTGGGGCGACCACCGAGAATCCAAGCTTCGAGGTGATCACGCCACTGCTCAGCCGGACACGGGTGCTGGTGCTCCACCAACTGACCAAAGATGAAATTATATTGGTGCTGAAGCGAGCGCTCAAAGTCTTGAAGCAAACCAAGCGGGTGTCGCCTAAAGCTTTGGACTATCTGGCGGAATTGGCGGATGGCGACGCACGGGTGGCACTCGGTAATTTGGAGTTGGCGCTGAGCTTTGGCGGTAAAGTTACAACAGAGGTCGTTAAGGCAGCCGCTCAGCGGCGGCTGCCGGGCTATGACAAAAAGGGCGATGCGCATTATGACATCATCTCAGCGTTCATCAAGTCGCTGCGCGGTAGTGACGCGGCGGCTGCGGCGTATTATTTAGCACGCATGATTGACGCTGGTGAAGATCCGAAGTTTATTGCTCGGCGGATGGTGGTCTTTGCGTCGGAGGATATCGGATTAGCAGGCAACGGCGCGCTGAGCTTGGCGGTCGCCACTTTTGAGGCGGTTGAGCGCGTTGGGCTACCTGAAGCCAAATACAATTTATTTCACTGTGCCATCGCCCTGGCGCGCAGCCAGAAGTCGCGCGAAATTACTGATTTGATGAATGAGGCTTTCGCTCTGGCGCACAAATATCCGAACTCGCCGGTGCCGCTGCACCTTCGAAATGCAGCCACTAAATTAATGAAAGATTTGGGCTATGGCAAAGATTACAAATGGCAAGCTGGCTTCCAGCACGAAAAGGGGTTTTTACCGGAAGAAGTCAGGGAAGAATCTTCTAACCGCTGATAGGCTTTTTATTGAATCTTCGCCATAAAATCCATACAAAAACAAACGACAAAGTTTGCGCTAAGAATATTCGCGCAATTTGCAAGCTATCATTTCCTTGGTTTGAGACGACATGCACAATATTAATTATCGCATTATTAAAAAAGTGATCTGCTGCACCAAGCCACAAACTTCCTGTCATTTTATATAGCCAGCTCATTTTTAATCCAAACATGAAAGCGAACAAAATATAGCCAACGCTAAAAATTGCCGTCTGAACCAGCGAAAACTCGCCGTCAAGGAACGATCGAATCGGCATTGCTACATGCCAGAGTCCGAACAGCAGGGCGCTTATGAAAATCGTTGCCGCAAATTTATATTTTTGGCGCAGTAATTTCTCGAACAATCCGCGAAACAGGCCTTCTTCCATCCAGACATTGAATATATTAAATATAATAATTGACCCAATTCCCACGCCGACGAATTGTTCGGTGCTAGCGAGTGAAAAACCGCCAGCCTTCATTAAAATGTTAGGTTTAGCGCTGGAAAAATACAGAAATCCGAATTCGATCAGCAGCGTAACTGTATAAAAGCAAAGCCCCAAGGCAAGCCCTAGGCCAATATTTTTCAGCCAATTTTTGCGCGTAAAGCCAATGTCGCGCCAATGAGCGTGCAAATATTTCAGGCAAACGAAAATTATTACTATACCGAAAATCTTATGCACTATATTCTCACTGAGTGCTGATTGATCGGTACGCAAAGCTAAAAATTCCCACATTCGCACAGCGAAACATGTAAAATACAGTAATAGACAAAGTGACAACGGATTTTTAGTGCGCTCTGTGAACATAGGTTTATTCTAGCACGTTAGGAATTTTACTGAAAAGCGAATGAAAATATCGTCTTTGTCGCAATAGTATGGTACATTAAACGTATGAGCAGCAAGAGCGCAAAGAAATCCGAGCAGCGCAGATCTAATCAGCAGCAAGATGGCGCTCAGGCAAGCCAACGCGAGCAAATCCAGCCGCAGCAAAGTACTCAACCAGTCCCAGGCGAACAAATTCAACCGCCGCAGATAGAGCAAGTCCAGCCGCCAATGCCGCAAATTGAACAGGCGCAAGCGCAACCAGAACAGCAGAATCAGCCGACAGCAGTCATCCCGCCACAAGCTTACCAGAATCAGACTCAATATCAATACGTTTATGTCAACTATTCAAGAAAAAGCAACGTCATTGGATTGTCGATTGTCTACGCAATCAGTTTATTCTTGACGATAGGCCTTCCGATTGGTTTATTCAGCATGAATGGTTCGATGAAAGACTTTTCGAGCGAAGCAAACTATTATTTGATTCAAGTAGTGAAAATAGTCATGCCGATTGTTCTGGCGCTGTCGGTGATATCGTCTATAATTTTGTGGATAGCTTACTTGGCGAGTAAAAACAAACTAGTAGCCAAAATTGCAGCTGCCTGTACGCTTTCTATATCGGTCATATCTTTTGTTGTTTTTTGGATTTATTTAAACTTCTATTCTGTGGTAGGTTTTGGTGATGCGGCGTTCTTTTTGCCTATACCTTTCGGCGTGATGATATTGGGAATTGCTTGGTGTGTTAATGTTTTTAAATATCAGAATGAAAAGCCAGCGTATTATGCGAATATTCCTCTAAACAGCCAATACGTAGTTTCGCCGCAATATCCTAATCAGCTACCGCAATACCAATATTCGTTGCAGCAGCAACCAGCTCAATATTTACAGCAACCAGTTCAATATCCGTCGCAGCAACCAGAGCAGTATCCCCAGCAGCAAGGCCAAACGCCTTATCCGCCTGTATCGCAGCAATATCCGCAAAATAATGTCCAGTATCCATACGATTATAATAAAAGTAAAGGAGAATAATACAAATGGCACAACAATCATCACAGCAGCCACAACCGAATATTCAGCAGCCAGGCGCTGTCGATCCGCAGTACGGGCCAGCGCCAGCTGAGCAGAATGTTCCTTATGAACAGCAGCCAGTCAACCAGCAATATTTCGCGCAGCCGCAAGCGGCGCCAGTCCAGTATGTTGTTATGGCGCAGTCGCTCAAAGGTGTCAAGGGCTGGCTCGCATTTTTCATGGTGTGTCTAGCGATTGATGGTGTTTGTTCGGTTGGTTTGTTTTTTACCTCGTTGTTAAATCTCGGCGATCCGTCGGCTGTCGTTTCGGTGATATTCATGCCAATCATTGCTGTACTGACTACTGTCGCGGTGGTGCTCATTAATCTACAGAAGAAGCTTGGTAGGTGGCTGGCGGTTGCGGCGCTGGTAGCCTCGTTCTTCTATTCAGCAAGTTCTGCGGTAGTTGATAGCGTGATCAAAAGACCTCCGAACACTGACTCAATTATTAGTATGGTTAGCACTATCATTGCTAGCGGGATTTCTATGGGATTGCTTTGTTTATACTTCTTTGTTTCTAGGCGCGTGAAAGAGACTCTGGTTAATTAAAATACCAAAAGTTTCTCTATACGAATAGGCCGCTCCTTTTCTAGAGCGGCCCGGTATTTTTATTCAATTGATAGCCGGTGCTCGCTGCATCCGATTAATACGCCTTCGTACGGGCGTAGTTCTACCGAGCCGTCATCAGCAATCTCGGGGTAGTCAGTTGGGTTTGTGGCGCATAAGATACTGCCGGTATGAGGTAAAGTAACACGGTGTTTGGTATCGCCAAAATTTAATGCGACAAAGACATGCTGTTCTCGGCCAATCCATCGCGCGTAAGCAAATATGTCATTGTCTGTATCGCTGAGCGGCTCGTATTCGCCAGTGCGCAAGATTTCGTAGCGGCTGCGCAAGGTTAATAAGCGGCGGTATAGTGCCAAAAATGAGTCCGGCTCGTTCTGCTCTGATTCTACATTGACATTTTGGCAAGCGGGATTTACTGGTAGCCATGGTTTAGTGGTACTAAATCCGGCATTTTGGCCAGCCGTCCATTGCATCGGCGTACGCTCTGGATCGCGCCCGACAGATTCGTCGTTGCCGTGGCTGAAGACCGACTTATCTTGAATCTCTTCAAAGCGAACTGGCCCATTGCTCATGCCAATCTCGTCACCGTAATACACTACTGGCAGCCCTGGCAGCGTCAGTTGCATCAACGCAATCAAGCGAGCTTGTTTCTCTCCGCCGAAGTGCGTAACGATGCGTGATTGGTCGTGATTACTAAAGCAGTAGACTGGCGTATGCACGTCGGGGTTTATCATACCTTGGAATTCATTGACTATTGTGCTCATCGACTCGGCATTAAATTTGGCGTGTAATCCTTCAAAATTGAATGGCATTGATACTTTTGGATTGACACCATAAAAACCCAAGTATTGTTCGCTAGTGCTATAGTTTTCATCCGGATAATCTTCAAAAACCATGATTCGATTCGGATATGAGGCGACTATATCTGTTAGTTCCCGCAAATACGGGAAAAGGTTATCCCAGAAGCGGCTGTACTTATGCTGCAAATCATCGAATTGTGTCGGCGGTTTCTTATCGTTATAATGCTCGGCGACTGGGTCGTCGCGCAGCTCTGGGTCTTTGCTGATCCAACGTACCGCGTCCGCTCGAAAGCCGTCAACACCGAGATTTAGCCAAAAGCGCAGTACGTTTTGCATTTCGCGGCGTACCTCAGGGTTATCCCAGTTGAGATCTGGCTGTTCTTTCAGGAATGTGTGTAAGTAATATTGCTGGCGCCCTTCGTGCCACTGCCACGCCGACCCGCCAAAAATACTCAGCCAATTGTTCGGTTCTGAGCCGTCAGGTTTTGCGTCGCGCCAAACATAAAAATCGTTCTTATCGTTATCCTTGGAGCTTTGCGATTCAACAAACCACGGATGCTGGTTGCTGGTGTGATTGGGCACGAAATCGACCATTACTTTAATATCGCGAGCGTGCGCTTTCTCGACCAACTCTTTGAAATCATCAAGCGAGCCGAAAATCGGATCAATATCACAATAGTCCGCCACATCGTAGCCCATATCAGCTTGCGGCGATGGATAAAACGGCGAAAACCAAATCGCATCGATGCCAAGTGAATTGTCGCCGCCCTTAATATAATCAAGCTTATCGATCACGCCGCGCAAGTCGCCGACGCCATCGCCATTAGAATCCTTAAACGATCGCGGATAGATTTGATAAAATCCGTTAACGTCGCGCCATTTTTTTGCCATAATTACCCCCTCTTATTTATTATATTAAAAATTAAAATTTACTTTTTGTTAGCGCGCTTTCGCTCATTAGCGTCAAGGTAGCGTTTACGCAGGCGCAAGGATTTTGGCGTTACTTCCAGCAGCTCGTCGTCCTCGATGAAGTCAATGCATTGCTCCAAACTAAACTGCGTAAATGGTGTCAGCTGTACCGTGCCGTCGGACGATTTGGAGCGCATGTTGGTCAGGTGTTTAGCTTTACAAACGTTGATTTCAATGTCTTCTTGGCGGTTGTAGATGCCGACGATCATGCCAGCGTACACTTCCGTGCCCGGCCCGACCAAGAGTTCGCCACGAGCTTCGGCCGCCTGCAGAGCATACGGCGTGGTGATACCAGCTTCAAAGGCGATGAGCACGCCGCCGCGGGTCTTTGGCAATTTACCGCCCAGCGGTTGATAGCCATGCGGCAGGGAATTCATGATCACCGTGCCTTTGGTGGCGGTCAACAGCACGTTTCGTAGGCCGATCAACGCTCTCGTCGGTAGTACATAGGTGATGCGGGTAGCACCGCTAGCGGTGGTTTCTTGCGATTTCATCTCAGCGTGGCGGGCGCCGAGTTCCTGGCTGATCGCGCCGATAAATTCGCTGCTAATTTCGATTTGTAATTCTTCAATTGGCTCTTTTTCTACGCCATCCTCGGTGATAGTCACCACTTGCGGGCGGCCGACTTCAAACTCAAAGCCTTCACGCCGCATGGTCTCGATCAAGACGCTGAGGTGCAGCTCGCCGCGGCCAGACACCGTAAAGCCGATGCCGTTTTCTTCGACGCGCAGCGCCACGTTGGTCTCCAGCTCCCGTCGCAATCGGTCGCCAATTTGCCGCGAGGTGGTAAATTCGCCCTCGCGTCCTTTCATTGGGCTGGTGTTTGGGCCGAGGTACATGCTCAGCGTCGGTGCTTCGATGGCGATCGCTGGCAGAGCTTCTGGTTGTTCTTTATCAGCAATCGTATCGCCAATGTGTGCCTCGCTGACGCCCACTAGCGCCACGATGTCGCCAGCAAACGCCTCGTCAAGCTCCTCGCGGTTCAGTCCGCGATAGCCAAAAACTTTCTCAATTCGCGCTGAGCCCGACACCTCGCCGTGCTTCAGCAAGCTAACCGCCAGGCCGCGCTTAACCGACCCGCGAGCGATCCGCCCGATGGCATATTTACCCTGAAAGGTGTCGTACTGCAAACTGGTCACCAGCATCTGAAACCCACCGTCAGCTGTGACGCTCGGTGCCGGGATATCATTGATAATTGCTTCAAAAATCGGTGTCAAATCAGCATTTTCATCAAGGTCGGTAGGAATCTCCCGCCAGGCTTTGCCGTCGCGCCCAATCGCGTAATAAATCGGATATTGCAGTTGGCTATCATCGGTCGCTAGCTCCAAAAATAGATCGCTCAGCTCGTCTTCAACCTCGGCAATTCGCCTGGCTGGCTTATCAATTTTATTAATCACCACTACTGGTTTCAGCCCCAACTCCAGCGCCTTACTCAGCACAAACTTCGTCTGCGGCATCGGCCCTTCCTGTGCATCGACGATCAGCAAGACGCCGTCCGCCATCTGCAGCGTCCGCTCGACTTCGCCTGAAAAGTCCGCGTGTCCCGGTGTGTCGATGATATTGATTTTATAATCACCGTAAAAAATCGAGGTTTGTTTGGCGGTGATAGTGATACCACGCTCGTGCTCCTGATCACCCGAATCCATGATCAGTTCTTGGCTCATCTCGGCTTGGTTGTCGCGGAATGTGCGCGACTGTTTGAGTAGCCCATCAACCATGGTCGTCTTGCCGTGATCGACGTGGGCAATAATGGCAATATTTCGAATCTTGCTAGCGTCCTTCATAAAAATATGGTCTGATGTTAACGCAGACCTTCCTTTGGTGATTAATTGTAGCACAGATGGGCGGGGATGGGAAGTGCGCTACTACGGTGAAGCTTGCTCATCAAGCTTTAGCTGCACGAAAATAGCTAGCCCCGACAAAACCACCAGCATCCAACCAGCGATGAAAACGCTTTGGTTTGACAAAACTCCAAACACAAACGTTAGCGGCATGAGGACAATTCGTCCCACGGCGTTTATCACCGAGCCGGAACCTGTGCGGTACCGCGACGGCAACTGGTGTTGTATCTGCGCAGTAAAATGGAATAACAGCGCCCCCGAGACTACCGCTATTAAAACCTGCGCGGCGATAGTTATCCATAAATTACTGCCCACTGAAAGCGCGAGCGATGCCAAGCCTAGTAAAATCGACAGAACTATATTTATTCGCCTTGAGCTGAGATATTTAACCAACGAGCCGCCCAGTCCACCCAAGCCTTCTATGAACGAACCAGCGATGCCAAATACTATCGCCGGAGCCGACAGCGCAATATACCACAGCTGATAAGCTTCGCGATTCATCTTTTGGATACAAAAGACTATCATAATCGCAGTCATCAGCCAGAGTAGGCTTTTACTTTTGAAAACGCATTTGAATGTATTTTTAGTATGTTTGATAAGTTTTTCATCAGCCACCTCGCGGCTGATCTTTGCATCCTTATAAATTAAATGGCAAACCATAGATATGGCAATTGGAATAATCGTTAAATTAAATGTCAGCAGCAGTGAATGCTCGCCGATCCAGCCACCTAAAAAGTTACTGATAATCAATGCTACTCCGCCTAACGTCTCATACAACCCTAGCGCTCGATTAAAATTCTTGGCGTGCCCTTGCTCCTCGAGCAGCGTATCGTAAATCATAGCTGCGCCAGTTCCGCTCGAAAAAGCATCATGAAGACCCCAAATCGTCACAGCGGCGGCATACATAAAGATATTATCGCTAGCGCCGGCCATCAAGCTGCTAATTCCTAAGAACAGCCCAGCGAGCACCATTGAACCCTTGCGGCTCCAGCGATCCGCGATAATTCCTGATGGAATTTCGGTCAGAACAGATGATATCAGCAGAACGATCGCGATCAAACTAATTCCAAGATTGTCGATGCCGATACTTCTTATGAATAATTTTTCAATTGAATACCAAAGTACAAAGCTTAAGAAGAACTTGCCAACATACAGCGGAAGCAGCCTCTTCATGACAGCTTTCTTCATATTCTAATTATAATGCGTGACAGCGTTATTTTGAAGGTCTATGACAATAATTTGAATTGGTGCGGGTAGAGGGAGTCGAACCCTCGTCTCATGCTTGGGAAGCATACATAATAGCCGTTATACGATACCCGCGCTGACTATATTATACACTATGCTTTGGCTATTTTTGCAGGACGCTACCTCCAGATTGACATAACCGGTTTCCTTGCTACAATCAAAATATGAAAAAACAAAAACTTGTAGTTATATTAGTTATTCTAACACTGATCGGGGCGGGGATAGGCGTATACATTGCTGTATGTATTGCGCCGAAAAATAAGGGTAATGCCAGCCAGCAGCAGGAGCAAAAAACAACCTCCAGTCCTAATTTCACTAAGTCTGGTTCCGGTAATAGTTCCAGCAGTAGCAAGTCTAATACAGATTCCCAACCTAAGCAGTCTACGCCGAACCAGCAAGAGAAGAAGCCTGAAAAACCGCAGCCAAACCAAAAAGAGCAGAGAATTGACCCTGTACATCCGAAACATAATCCAGCCCCGCAATCACCGGCGAGTCCAGCCGCGCCGCCGAAAAACAACCAGCGGCCAGCTCCGCAGTCTCAGCAGCCCGGTAATTCGCAGCAGCCTGCGCCGAATCCGCAACCAAACCCAACTCCAACTCCAACTCCAAATCCGCAGCCGCAACCAGCAGACCAAGATAAAAAGTATGACATAGGTCCGCCAGATGCTTTGGAGATTCTTGAACTGATTAATTATGCTCGTAGTAAGGAAAATCTGAAACCGTTAAAAATGTACGAGCCGCTTAACCGAACGGCGCAGTGGATGGCGAATGACATGAAAGAGAATAATTATTTTAGCCATTATAAACCAGGTACAACTATTCCGCACGGACTACTTAAAGCGAGAGCTGTCTGTAACGCGCCGGCCGAGAATCTGGTGCAAACTTCGCCGCCAGACTTGCACACTAGCCGCGTAGCCTTTAACGCCTGGATGCAATCGCCGCCGCACAGGCAATCCATCATGTCGAGCACCTACACGCTAACTGGATTTGGCATCGCCGGCAATAAGATTGTGGAGCATTTTTGTTGAGGTGTGTGTTTAATATTCTGATTTATCACTATTCGTATCGCAAAAGCTGTGCGGATAAATTAACAAAATAGGTGAAATGCATAAAATGACTATTATTTGAGGATCCAGTTATTTAATAATTAACTCTGTGGTTGGTTTTTGTCCATATAAGAAACTATATTCTCAATCTCAGGCTCAAGATTAACCCAATCCCTATGGCAATTAATTTGGCGGCGAGCTTTCCTTGGATTATTATCTTTAAAAGGAGCCTGGCTGCCAGTATACAGAATAAATAGTTTTTCACAATTATCAGGAATATTTAGATCACATGGCTTGTAGGCAAGGTGTATGATGTAAGTTTTTGAATTAAAGACTAGTTTTACGCTTAAATTTTGGGTGTCTACCGATGTATCAAATGTATTATAATATAGTCGTGCTTGGAGCTTCCTTGCTATCATATTTGCAAGACTATTCATCAGTTGAGTATCAACTTCAGCAAGTCGATCATTGATTGGCTTCCAAGCTGGTCGTATAGTGCAATGATAATTACGCTCACTAAGCGTTTGGATTTTTTTATTGTATCTATCAACTTCGTTAACCGGTATGTAAAGAAGGTTTGCTAATACAGAATGACCGATAAGTATTTTGTACAGAAAATCTATCGTGTTGAGATTGTCTATTGTACTTTTTTCTTCGTCGGTCGGAGTAAGGTAATCGTCTATGTGGTCCTTGATATTGACTATAGTGAACGCATCACCCATAAAGGCCTTAAAGTTAAGTATCGTTGGATATCCAGAATCAAATTCCATATCCAAGTAGCCGGCTCTATCAAGCACCGCCACTAACTCTTCGATGGCATTTAGTATATGTTTCTGTTCGTGATCATTAAGGGTTTGAAGCTGAATACAAATATCTGGCCAGTCTTCTATTTGACCTCCATATTCCCCTTTATCTTTCGCTATGAGTTCATTATGCGAATCTATAAATATATTTGAAGTATAGAATATTGAATCAATAGCTTCCCAATTAATGTAGCGTATTTCACGATTAAATAGGTTGTTGCTTGCTTCGGTCAAGGCCTTGTATAGTATGCGATTATGGTATTGATCGTAGTTTTTGGAATGTTTTTCATATAGATGGTTTATAAACAGATGCATCGTTGACTCATAGAGGTACCGATAATCCCCGAGCTCGTTTTGCAATTTAGAAAGAATATTCTCGCCATCAATGCCAAGCTTTTGCCGTAAGAGGGAAATATTATAAGGCATTAGCTGCGATATTAGGCTCATAGAAGCAATCGCTTGTCTCTTGTCTACCTTAGACAAATTCTGGATTTCCTCACTGATAATATTGACCATTTCAGATGGATGTAGGTGATTTAGGAGAATTATATCTCTAAACAATGTATGTTCCGCACAAAACGGTTCTTGTTTTATTTTTTGTTGAACACGATTTATTGTCGGCTCGTTTGAGATGAATATAGCGTGCACGCCAGTGTCATTGAATAGATTCTTAAGTAATAAAGCAATACTTTCCGGCTTAAAGCCCATATCTTCAAGCTTATCTAGCTCATCAATAACAATAATGATCGAGTTGCTTTTTGAATATGTTGTAAATATATCCCTTAGCTTCATTTCAATGACAGCATCAGAGATATCAATATTTTGCTGCCAATTGTACGATATGATTCCGAGATTATTCAGGCTACCTTTGCTGGACAACTCGCGTATTAGGCTAGTGCTATTAGCCAAGGGTTTTAGTTTGCGTACTGATTGTATATAGCCAATTGAGCGGAACCATCTCATAGGTAAATCAAGCTTGCTATATCGTCTAGTAAGTAATTCACTTTCCATACTTCTAGCTATAGTTCTTAGTAAAAGCCTCCTGTATGAGAGTTCTTCTTGGGTATTATCGTTGCTGGCTTTAGATGATTGAATAATTAATGGTATGTATAAAACTACCTGGTTATCAAAAAATAATCGGCGTAAAAATTTAGGTTTTTGATTTTCACGAAATTTCGTGATTGCAAGATTAATAAGAGTTGTTTTTCCCGAACCCCTATCTCCAGCAAGTAGGATGGAGCCTCCCTTGGAATTTGACAGGAAATCACTTAGCCTTTTTAACTCAGACTCTCTTTTGATAAGTTTTTCACTACTCCTACTCATACAATATCAGTATAGAACTACATCCATTAATTTAAAACATTAATATCTTGGTCTTATTAAAAAATCGAGCTTAAGGCTCGACACTCTAAATTGGTGCGGGTCGTGGGTAAATGTTTACACGAAATCGAAGCTGAAATCAGTAGATGGAGGGATATTCTAGCAGTTGAGTATGCTCAATTCTTGAGGGGAGAATTGATACTGCATCTAATAGTAGACTTACACTAGACACTGACTTATTCGGTCAACAACTTACACAGGGCTATATACCTATTAAATAGATTGATTGTCATCTCTCGGTCGTTTAAATAAGCGTAGGTTTTAATAAGATTACCAAAACCGCCATGTCCTCCATTAAGGTATAGATAATCTAAAGTCTCTTGCTTGTAATTAGGGTTTTCAAGTGTGTACGCAAGACCCAGATGAGCATATTTTCCACCTGAAAAATAATAATCTGAATGAGGATAGCTAATGCTCTCCAGGTACTCTATAAATAAGTTAATATTTCCAAACAACTCGTATGTCTTATCGATAAGTACTTCCCACGACTTAGTATCCTTGAGAGATATTTCATTCTTGTAGTTTCTGAGCCTCTTGTATGCACCTCGTATTTTCTGTTTAGTCTTTGCGTCTTTTAGTTCATCCCGAAATCTCTGTTCATTACTAGAGGAGTATTTCCTTGTGGGTATTGAATCACGTTTTTGCTCTAGCTTAATATTAGGTTTGATATTGAACTTTTTACACAGTTCTAAAAAATCTTGTACTTCTTCTTCATAATAAGTGTCAGAGAGGTAATATGTCAGCCCCTGGCCCTGCATAGATGCAATCTGCTCATTGGCTTTATTGAGTACCTCGACTTTCTCTTCGTCAGAGTATAGCTCCGATTTAGAGATTTCGAGATATACAACAAATTTTTGCTCGTAATATTCAGCGTAGGGCTTTCCCTCATAATCGTAATCCATTTGGAATTCATTAAAACCCTCCTCGACAGACTCAACAGACAAACCCGCACGCACCCTAGATAGTAGGATTGGGGTATATAAAGAATTCGAGACAC
>CALISG010000008.1 GCA_938042065.1 uncultured Candidatus Saccharibacteria bacterium | reverse complement strand
CCAATCCCTCCAGCCGATAACCGTCGACATTTTCGTTAGCATACTCATTTTCAATCACCCGCGCACCCTTATAGTCGCTTTGTTGCAATAAAAATTCCAGCACGCTGGTTTTACCGGCGCCCAGCGAGCCGTTCACTAAATACAGCGGTACTTTGTCAACAACCGCCCGCGCTTCGTCAAACGCCGCATTAACACTAAATTCCAAATCATCATCGCGTTTCGCCATACATCTATTATACGTCATCCTGGCCGAGGTGATATACTAAGGCTATGAAAGTCATTCTGGCGCTTGGCAACCCTGGCGAAAAGTACGTTCACACGCGGCATAATACTGGCTTTTTAGTAATCGATCACTTGGCAGCAGGGCAAAGTGCACATTTTAGCAATAAGCCCAAATTTTTTGCGGATATTGCCGAATTAAACAGTTTTACGGTCAATTCAGCCGCTAGCGCAAAACCACCTATTATTATTCCGCGAGAAAAAATCCTCCTCGTCAAACCAACGACGTATTACAACGAAGTTGGCGTTGCCGCGCGGGCACTACTGGATTTTTACAAGTTGACACTTGATGATGTACTGATTATCCATGACGATACGGCGCTTGATTTTGGTAAAATCCGCGTCCGCAAGGGCGGCCGCGACGCTGGCAGCAACGGCTTAAAATCGCTACATACTCATATCGGCGCTGATTTCTGGCATATTCGTATCGGCACCGACAATTTACTGCGACGGCAAATTGGCGATGTTGATTTCGTCCTTAGTAAGTTCAACGCCGACGAGCAAAAAATCCTCCGCGATTGGACGATCCCCGAATCTATCAAGATGATCGGCACATTTCTTGATGGCACTATCGAACCGATCAGCGTCAAACTCTAACCCCCGACACATCACTACACCATTGCGCCTGCGAAATTAAAAATGCTTATTGCAACAATGTCGCAATAGCAAACGCTCCCGCCCGAAACGAAAAATCCCGAGTACTAACTACCGTCGCTTACGCGGCACAATTTTCGCCGCGCCGTGCTTCAGCCGCCGCTCAGCATTATGTAATTTCGCCGCGGCTGCCTCTTGCAAATTAATCGCTCGCGCCTCCAGCATACTGCTGCCAACCGCCAAGCTCACAAACAATAGCCCCAAGCCGCCCGTCGCCCATTCCGGCAGCTCCAGATGAAACAACTTGGCAATCATCATCATACCCAGCGCCATGATCGCCCAGTGCGCGCCATTTTCCAGATATTTATACTTGCTGAGCATGCCCGTCCGCAGCAAATACACCGTCAGCGACCGTACCCAAATCGCCCCGGCGCCCAGGCCCGCCACGATCAGCAGCACGCTACTAGTGATGGCAAAGGCACCGATGACGCCATCGAAGCTAAAACTAGCGTCCAACACTTCCAGATAGAGCAGGCTGGCAAACGCCGCCCAACCAACCTTAACCTTGACTGACTTAGCATCGTCCTCGTGAAAGAATGAGCCGAACAGCTCCAGCCCGATGTGCAGTATAATCCCCAACACCGACGAGATCAGTACCAGCGCCCGGTGCGGCGGCTCAACCGTGAAATACAGCACCGCCGCCACGCTCAGCATCAGACACACCTTGAAATTCTCAAACCGCCCGGCCTTAGCCATCCACGGCTCGACATGCCGCATCCAGTGCACGCGCTTGTTATAATCAATGAAATAACTGAGGCCGATCATAATCAGAAACGCGCCGCCAAAGGCATCAATCATCGGCGAGGCCTCGTGCAAAATATGGCCATATTCCGCCGGCCTGTGCAGCGCCAAATCAACCACTTCCATAAAGCCATGGCCGCTCGCCACCATCACGATGATAATCGGCAGCACGAACCGCACCACGAACACCGCCACGAAAATCCCAACTGTCAAGAACACTTTCTGCCAGACCTGGCTCATGCCGGCCAGCACCTTGCTGTTAATCACCGCATTATCAAAGCTAAACGTCACCTCGAGCACCACCAAAATTGCAAACAACCACAAGCCGCTCGCGCCGAAATGACCGAAAATCAACCCGCCCAAAGCCAGCGTCAACAGCGCCGAAAACCAAAAAATCCGAAATGGGTGATGCGAATGCCAGAGATGTTTCATAATGATTTAGTATAGCACAAGCTTACTGTTATAATTTATAAGTATGGCAAAAAAACGTGTCAAAAGCTTCAACATAAATAAGCTAATTAACACAGCCAAGATACTTACCGGCTGGATAATTGCGCCAGTATTGATTGTCGTAATATACTTATACAGCCCCCAGCTTGGACTATGGCTAATCAGCGACAAATCAGACATTTGGTTCAACGAAACTGCAACAATGTTGCAAGACTTCCTAACCATCACGCTAAGCATAGTCATTGAAGCTTTACCTTTTGTTATCCTCGGAATTATCATTTCATCTTTGATTCGCCGCTTTTTGCCGCCAGCCAAACTCACTAAAATTTTACCGCGTAACCCATTTTGGCGCCGATTTACATTATCGCTAGCCGGACTAGCACTACCAGTCTGCGAATGCGGCAACGTACCGGTCGCTCGCAGCTTACTAGCTCGCGGATTAAAACCCGCCGACGTCGTCAGCTTTCTATTCGCCGCGCCGATTCTAAATCCCATCACCATTATTGCAACAATGACCGCTTTCAGTTTTCAGCCCTACATGATTTGGTGGCGAATTATTTTTGCATTGATAATCGTCCAACTGACCGCCTTGATCGTCAGCTTTATGGACGAAAATAAAATCGTTCGCCCAGCTTTCAAAGAGTATTGCCGCGCGCACGAGCACAGTTCTGATCTCAAGGAAGTGCTTGGATCCTCGCGCGACGAATTCTGGCAGTTATTAACCATGTTAAGTATCGGTGCTATCGTCGCTGCCGCCACTCAAGTTTTCATACCACGCGCCATCATTAACGTTGTCGGTAACGATATCGTCTTGTCAGTTATTGCCATGATCGCCTTGAGCTTTGTAGTCTCGATCTGCTCTAGCGTCGATGCCTTTTTTGCGTTAGCCTATGGCCGCAGTTTCACAACAGGCTCGATTCTATCATTCCTGTTAGCTGGTCCGATGATCGACATCAAGCTAATCTTATTAATGCGAACTACTTTCCTTTGGCGATTTATCGCCGTAGTGATGTTAATAATTTTCACACTGTCGTTCGCGGCAGGTATAGGAGTAAACTTGCTTTATGCGGGCTAATCTGGCTAATTTGGCGAAGTCATTGGGCGGAATCGCTACCTGCGGATACGTTTTGCTGCTAGCTTACCGCGGTCAGCTCGGTTTCTACATCCATCCACGCTACCATCTTTTTGCTGCCATTTTGAGCACGATAGGCATCGCTTTCTTGATTATTGATATAGTGTTGCTATTAAAGAGCGGAGCACTAACCGCACACCACCGTTTCAAATTCCGCCATGTCAAGTTCGCCCCGTGTCTATCTATTCTAATTTTACTAGCAGGCTATCTGCTGCCGCCAAAACCGTTATCACCGAGCAGCATCACTCAAAGAGAAAATTCTATCGCCACCAGTCAAACAAAATATTGCAATATTCCTAAACCTAAGGAAGGCGAGACGAATGTATCGATCAACCGCTGGCGATCTGCTTTCAACTCCTGCCAAAAACTATCGTATTTTGACAATACTAGCATAACGATAACTGGTTTCGTCTCGAGTGGCACACTACAAAACTATGGCTACGATTATTTCGAACTGGCACGCTACGTTATCAGCTGCTGCGCCGCCGATAGCATACCTATGAAAATCTTAGTAGAAAAAACTCCTGCGAATAGCTACCGCGATGGCACTTGGTTAACCGTCAAAGGGAAGTTGATGCAAAAAATAATTAACGGCAAAGCCGAATACGTTATCACCGAGTCTACCGCTACCGCGATACCGCAGCCAGAAGACCCTTACGAATTATTTGGTTTATAATCTTGCCACTTTTTAGCAGCGCCATCTTCCTGGTAATATTCATGCGCGCGCCAGTTAGATAAGAAGTTTTTATCGCGCTCGATTTCACTTAATAGCGGAAAAATCTCACTGAGCAGCATTTCGTCGGGATATTGTTTTCTGTCTATCAGGGAACTCTGTCTGTTACTGCACAAATATGCATTAAGAAATATAAAGCGCTTGGTGCAAATATAGCCCGGCTTAGAACAGTGCAAGCGAAAATCGTGCATCGTTCGAATCGGCTGCGCCTCATCCTGATAAGCCTCAAACTTGTACATCACCCAAACTAGTGGTGTATCAAACGTCATGGTGTCAGATAGTTGCTGCTGGTCTCGCCGCAAACCGTCAAGTTTAGTTTGTACTTGTTCAACATCGCTATTCTTCAATTTCGCCAACGCCAAACGGCGCTCCGCAGCAGTAATCTTTACTGTCAAAGCCTTATATTCATCATACATATCCAGCAGCCTATCGACCGCCGCTCTCGCATTATTCGTACCTTCCATCATCCCAACTCCTTCATAATTACTGCGCGCGTAATCTCACGCGCCCGCTCGCCAATGACAACTAATTTTAATGACTCGTCAATGGCACCGCGCGTGACCCGTATTTGCTGCGGCGTTGCCTCGATGTGGTATATTTCGTTACCGCCAGCGACCGCACCTTTCATGCGCCGCAAAGCATATTCACTTCGTAAATTCGTCCAAATTTTCTCAATTTTTTCAGCATCAATAGCCAAACCAGCCACATCAATCACGCTATAATTTAAGACATTCTCAGCCGCGTTTTCTGCGGGCTCGTGCAGCAGCAAATAATCCAAAATCCGCGATTCACCATCAAGCTGCGCCAAATCAAACTTACCGTGATCCATCATCACAACCTTCGTCAGCCCTTGTTGCAACAATGTTTCAATTAGCTGCTGGCAGTCTTTTTCAGCCAGCAAATCCAGTTTACTGATTAGTACCACATCCGCCGCCCGAGCTTCCGCTAGCAGCGTCTCCGCCAGGCCATCAGCCCTGGCTTCAGCTCCATCCACAACATACAACGACTGTTTCAAATCATACTGCTCAAAGATATCGCCAGCCAGCAATTTCTCGACCACCCGCAGGGTACTAGCGACACCAGTCGATTCAATAATCACTGGTGCTTTTCCGCTTATTGCAAAATTGTGCAAAATATCAATCAACTCTTCGCCGCTACTGCAACAGATACACTCGCCAGCAATTGTTGCCACTTCATCAACGCGTTGCGCCAATGTGCAACTGTCGATACTTTCCGACGCAAACTCATTTTCAATCACTCGCGCGCCAGTAAACTCTGGCTGCTGCACCAAAAAATCCACTAGCGTCGTTTTACCAGCGCCCAGCGCACCATTCACCAAATATAACGCAATCTTATCATTCATAATTAGCCTTTCTTGTACACATATACTGAGTTAATGATATCGTCGTCAGGATTATACTCGACCAGCAGCTGCACGCGCTGCAAACCGTTCGGGTCAAACGCTGGGTATAATAGCGTTTTCGCACCATGCGCGCCGCGCACAATGATCCGCCCGCCAGGCCGGAGCGCTGGCAAAATATTATCAATAATTTGCTGTTTGGCTTCAGCTGAATCGCCCGCCAGCCCAGCCACATAAATCACGTCGTAAGCATTATCCGGCAAAGCCACCGCCGCGCCGTCCGCCACCAAACACTCGCCAACTGGCCAAGCAATCGCCCGTGCTAGCTCGCGCGACTGTGCCAAAGCAGCCGGCGCCACGTCTACCAAATCAACCGCCGCGCCTGTCTGACGCCACAAACACCAAGCGGTCAAAGGCAGAGGACCGCTGCCGATCATCACCGCGCGGCTACGACTGGTCAAGGACAAACCCGACCCTCCCAACAAGCCAACTTCACGCCGCACTAGCTCGCGGTAATTGTCAATATACCAAAACTTTTCCAGCTCTTGCTGCGGACGGGCCGAGCTGGCAATTCGCCGCGACCAATACATCTCCATCTCTGATTCTGACAGGGAACAACGCCGCTGCACTTCGCGGCACACCTCATCATTACACCAATTTGGTAACGCTGTCGCCTGCACAACCGCCGCCACCAAGCCGGAAAAAGCCGCATTGACGTCTGGCGATGGTGCAAAATCGTGCAAATTCATCACTGTTTTAATTGCCATATCCATAGCTTTTCATAATGCCAAACCCTCCGAATTATTGCAAATTTGTTGCAATAAGTTGTATACTTGCAATATCATGACCCTCGACGATCTATTCAAACAACATAACCTGCGCCTCACCAAACCGCGCCAGCAAGTTTTCGACGCGTTGCAAAAATCAGATGTTCCACTGACTATCAGCGATATTGCAAAAAACTGCAAGGATATTAACCGCACCAGCGTTTATCGCGCCCTAGTGGCGTTCAACGATCTCAAAATCATTAACGTTGTCCACGTCGGCTGGAAGAACTATTACGAGTTAGCCGAGCCATTCATTCCGCACCATCATCATTTATATTGCATCCGCTGTCAAAACGCTACACCAATCCAAACCCCAGAACTAGAACAGCTCATCAGCTACCTCAGCAGAAAGTACAGCTTTTTAGTCATTGATCACCATTTTGAGCTTGAGGGCGTCTGCCAAAAATGCCGGCAAGAACAGCAACTGACTAAAAGCATTAGTGCTAGCAAAAACAAGCCAAATCCAGAATCAAAATCAACAAAGTAACACTAATCGCCGATCATCGTCAGCAGCGTCTCGCGCTCGCGAATCAGCTCGCGGTAGCGTTTGAGCAAACTCATAATATCGTTGCGCTGCTCATTACTGAGGTCAAATACCGCCAACAACACTCCGTCAATTTCTTTGGCAGCCTTTTGCGTGTCCGACAGATTAGCCAATCCCGGCACGGTAGCTAGATATTCCGCGCGAAGGTCCTCGGTCTTTTTCTCGTAGAGAGCTAGTCGTTTGGCCGGACTATTAGCTGACTTTTTACCGAGACGCGCCAGCGCTTTTTCGTATTCTTGCCGCGCCGCCAACACCGACACATAATCAATTTTCAAGCCAAATAACCGCGCCACCAAGCCATTTTGCGCTTGTTCAATCTCGGCAGTAGCACCGTCGATTTCGTTCAAACGCCGCCGCGCTTGGCGCGTCATCCGGCGAATCTGATGGCGCTCAACTTTCGACTGAAATGAACGCTTAATCAATCGCGCCTGCGGATCACGGATTGTCATACCGAACTCCTCGGCAACCGCACGGTAGAGCAAATAATCTACGTAGACTTCAACCTGCTGCGAACAAACTTCTGCCGGCTGATTAACAAATTCTAATGCTAAGCGGTGCAAAGCCTTTTCGCCTTCTGCATAATGTTGCAGCGCAAAGCGCACTCGCTCAACCGCTTGGCTTTGCTGCGACACATATTGCAACAATGTTGCAGTTTGCTCATCGTCTGTCAAGAAATTGTCGCTCATCGTCTTGATCAGCGTTTTCTGCTGCGGCGCGCTTTCGATTTTACGCAGCCGCGGTAAGCAATCATCACGCCAAGACAAGAAAAATTCCAACGCCATCGGCACGCTGCGATCAAAACGCCGTGCCATCCGCCGCAGCGAACGCGGGCAAGCCACATAGACGGCCGCCGCTTGCTGCCGAAACTGCAGCGGACGCACCTCTGCTAGCTTAAGCAAACGATTGTATCGCGCTGGGAATACTTTATCGATATCATTCATAGCGTACCTGAACCTTTCTAAATGAATAATTTAATAATTTTTGCCACGACGCACCACGCTGATTAAAGCGCCGAATCTCGCCGTCAACCAACGCCACTTTGACTAATGCTGGACTATATGGCACTTTACGGCTATACATCCACACATCATCGTAATTCCAGCGGCGTAGCGACGGATAAACCCTTTTCAAAAGCTCCACGCCATTGCGATAAAAATACTGCGGGTCGGCTTCTGGCGGCAAGAACTTTTCGGCGGTTAAACCCATATTCTTGACGATACGGCGCACATCCTCTAGCGTCTGCTCGGTACCATTCTCGGCAATAAGCAGAGCATACACGCTACCGCGGCTGCGAAAAATCACTGCGTACGAATCGCGCCCCGTTTCGATATCGTCAAACAAAAATTCGTCGACTGGCATCTCGACATGAAACACCCGCGGAATCAGTCTTTGGCACTCCTCGCGGCGCATCTGATCGTAGTTAAAGTCGTTAGCGGTCATACTTCCATTATACTATTTTTATGACGAAAAGTCAATATTGTTAGATAACAAAAAAGCGCTAGGTAAGGGTGGGCATCACCTAGCGCCATTCTGCCCTTCGTCCCACCCTATCGGGTATACGTGATCCACCTCACACATACGGTGATCCGCTGGACAAAGGGGTTAGTATACGCTAAAAAGTTGTCTAGGCACGAAAGTGGAGGGTAGATTACTGCCGTGCGCCTTTTAGCGCAACCTAACATAAGTTAGAATAGGGGGTATAAGGTGCTTGATTCACCACCTCGGGTCAATCAATCATCCCAATATTAGCACACCTTTGACAACATGTCAATACTTTTTAACAGGAATTTGTATGAAAATCAATAAAGTATCACCAGATAGCAGCAATTATCTCAAGGTATTAGCTAATATTGACGACAAGCCGCAAGCATTATATTACTTAGGCAAAATACCCAAGCAGCGCCAGCCGACCATCGCTATCGTCGGTACCCGCAAGCCAACCAGCTACGGTATCGAGGTAACCAATCAGTTTGCTAGCGGATTGGTTAGCCGCGGCTTTATCATTGTTAGCGGATTAGCCCTAGGTACTGACGCGCTAGCGCACCGCGCCTGTTTAGACGCTGGCGGCACCACTATCGCCATCGTACCCAGCCAACTGCCAAATATTTATCCGCGTAGCAACAGCGCGCTTGCCCGGCGCATTATCGAGAAGGGCGGGGCAATCTTGTCCGAACATTCTACTGATGACACCGAACCGTACATCCTCGGCCGCTGGAGCTTTTTGGAACGCAACCGCTTGGTGTCTGGCTTGGCCGACGCCGTACTAATTACCGAAGCTAGTGCTCGCAGCGGCACACTCAATACTGCTGCCCACGCGCTAGCTCAAGGCAAAGATGTCTTCGTTGTACCTGGCAATATCACTAGCCCGCAAAGCGCCGGCTGCAACGCGCTGATCAAACAAGGCGCCACACCCGTCACCAGCCTCGACGATATTTTGTCGGTTGTCGCACCAGAATCCATGCCAGACGCGCGAACCGACCAAACCAAGCTGCCGCTCGGCTCAACACCCGCCGAAACAGCGATCATCGAACAGCTCGCTCAAGGTATCCGCGACGGCGACCAGCTACAAAAGACTACTCAGCTGCCAGCAACCGAGTTCAATACTGCACTAACCATGCTTGAACTGACCGGCGCTATCCGCTCGCTCGGCGCCAACCAGTGGATGCTTGTCTAATTAATATTGTTTAAGCTTTTCGCAAATTTGTCATTTTCATCGTGTAATTGTAAACTTAGATATTATGCCTATTAAGTCCCGTGAAAAGATTCCAAGATTCAATCCTAGGACTGATATCCCCACCATTCCCAACGCTATGAGCATTGCTGGCGCGATTCTAGCCTGGCGCGGCGCCAAACGCATCGATACCGCTGCTGGTATCGCACAGGTTGCCGCTGGCCGGTTCATCGACGTTCTAGACGGCATCGTCGCTCGCAAAACAGGGCAGACAAGCGATTTCGGCGCTTTACTTGATGCTGGGCTAGACAAAGCTGTCACTGCCATTATCCTTTATGAGATAAAAAACAAAAACCTCGCACCAACGGAAATAATCGCTGCCATCACAGCTTTTAATGGAATCAACGCCGTTGCTAGCGCCAAAACGATAGTTGAAGCTGGCGATGAAACCGTACGCCCGGAAATCTCTGGCAAATTGGCGCTAGCGCTCGAAACCAGCTCATTGCTAGCCCACCTAGTCGGTAGCCGTCTCGAAACCACCGGACAGAGCCAACTCGCCAGAGTTGCTCGCGGTATCGGCAATTTAGCGTTCGCTGTATCGCTGCCGTTAGCATTTAAATCAACGCTTTCGTACATTGAACGCGCCCGGCAATCAAAACACCGAAATGATAAATAAACAAGCAAAACTGGCGATTTGCGGCCTGAAAGGAATTTTTAGCTATTTTGTTGCGAAAAATATTAAATTATTGCAAAACTATTGACACCGCCGTCCATATGTGATATATATATATCAGCTTTTTGCTCAAAGTTTCGTAAAAAGGGCAAGAAGTAGCCCTTTTGCTTTGAGTAAAAACACACTTCCCTAGGAGGGGAAATGAGACGCTTTTTTGAGGCGGTGGCGCGCGCCTTGCGCGGCCGCCGCGAGCTGGCGGTCGCACTCGCGACCGCCATCGTCGCCGCCGTCCTGATCGGCGGCGGCCAGGCCACCCTGGCTGCCATCGTCGCCGCGGGCGCGGCTGGCCTGATGGCCGGCCACGCCAAGCGGTACCGTCTGGCGGCGCGCGATGCGCGCCGCCAGGTCAGTGAGCTCCGCGAGGAGCTCACTGAGTCGGATAACTGCTTCTCTCTCCTGAGCCGCCTGGCTCAAGAGCGAGAAGAGGATCTCTCTTGGATTGAGAGGCAGGCGCGCCTGTCTCTCGCCGATAGTCGCAAGATTATCGACGATTACAGGATTTTCCTGAAAGGAGGAGAGGAGGCGTCTCCTCTCCTACGCTCCCTCTTTTCTGAGGCTTTGAAAGAATGGTCGAATATTAATGACGGTCTCGAAACCGTCATTAACAACGTTGGCCAGGAGCTGGTCGGCGAGCAGACGCAGCTCGCCGACCTGTACGACACCGAGGAGGTGAACACCACCGACACTGCCACCGCCGAGGAGTGACCCTCCTCGGCAGAAAAGGGCTTTTTTAAGCCCGTCAGAAAATAGCCCGCCAGAGCTCTAAGCCTCGGCGCAAGGCCTTTCTGGCGGGCTATTTTCTTTGGTTTATTATCCTCAGCAGCCAGCACTAATTTGGTATTTTTAGCAAATCGGTTTACTATTATATAAGTATGAAGAATCTGGTTATCGTCGAGTCGCCAGCCAAAGCCAAAACTATCGAGAAATATCTCGGCAATGATTTTCATGTTTTGTCAAGCGTGGGGCATATTCGCGCTATCGCCAAAAAAACCAAAGACGGCACGCCGCCAATTGACATCCAGCACGGCTTCAAAACGACTTACGAAATCGACCCGGAAAAGAAAAAGGTAATCGCTGAGTTAAAAAAGGCCGTCAAATCAGTCGGCGCGGCCAACGTCTGGCTAGCCACCGATGAAGACCGTGAAGGCGAGGCCATTGCTTGGCATCTATGCGAAGTATTGAAACTCGACCCCAAAACCACCAAGCGCATTACTTTTCACGAAATTACCAAATCGGCTATCGAGGAAGCGATCAAGCATCCGCGTACCGTCGATATGAAATTAGTCGAAGCTCAGCAAGCCCGGCAGATTCTCGACCGAATTGTCGGTTTTGAGCTTAGTCCGGTCGTCTGGCAAAAAGTCCCCGGCGGCAAGTCGGCCGGCCGCGTCCAAAGCCCGGCGGTACGGCTGCTAGTCGAGCGCGAGCACGAAATTGACACCTTTGCTGGTAGTTCGCAGTTCAAAGTAACCGCTATTTTCGTCGCTGGCGGCCAAGAATTAAAAGCCGAGCTAAAACAGCGTTTCGACAGCGAAGAAGAAGCTCGCGCCTTTCTGGAATCGCTGGCTGGCGCTACTTTCACCGTTACCGACATTAGTAAAAGCCCGTCAAGCCGCAATCCGGCCGCGCCATTCACCACCAGCACTCTGCAACAAGAGGCCAATAGTAAGCTCGGCATGGGCTCACGCGCTACCATGGCCAGCGCCCAAAAACTATATCAAGAGGGTCGCATTACTTACATGCGTACTGATAGCGTCAATTTGTCAAGCCAGGCCATCGCCGCCAGCGCCGATTACATCAAACGCTTATACGGCATTGAATATTCGCATGTCCGCAAGTTCAAAACTAAATCTGCTGGCGCCCAAGAAGCTCACGAAGCAATTCGCCCGACCGATATTACCCGCGAATCGGTCAGCGGCAGCGACTATGACCAGCGTCTCTACGACCTCATCCGCCGCCGCACGCTAGCCAGCCAAATGGCGCCAGCCAAGCTAGAGAACACAACAATTACAATTGGTATTAACGACGGGGAAAAGCAAAACAGCTCAAGCAAAACCAACGACAAGCTCGTCTTTGAGGCCAAAGGCCAAGTCGTCCTGTTCGACGGTTTCCTGCGCGTCTATGGCGGTGGTAAAGATGACACAATTTTGCCAACCGTCAAATCTGGCGACCAGCTGCAGCGCCACAGCGTCGAAGCCCGCCAAGTTTTCGCCCGGCCGCCAGCCCGTTATACCGAAGGTACGCTAGTCAAAAAGCTTGAAGAGCTCGGTATCGGCCGCCCGAGTACTTACGCTACCATCATGAACACCATCCAAACCCGCGGTTACGCCGAAAAAGGCGATTCCGAAGGCGTACCGCGCGATGTCATCTTATTGCAACTTATCGACAATAAGGTCGAGCGCGAGATTATCCAAGAAAAGACCGGCTCCAACAAAGGCAAGCTCGTGCCGACGCCAGCCGGCGAGCTGATTAGCGGCTTTTTAACCGACCATTTCGACCGCGTCGTTGATTATGGTTTCACCGCCGACGTCGAGAAAGACTTCGACGATATTGCCGGTGACCGCTTGGCGCGCAACACCATGCTCGAGAGATTCTACGTGCCATTCCACGCGCTGATTGAGCAATCTGGCAATATTGACCGCCGAACTGTCGGCGCCAACAGAGAAGTCGGCATTGATCCGAAATCTGGCAAACCAATTATTGCTCGCTTCGGCCGCTTCGGACCAATGCTGCAGCTCGGCTCCAGCGACGATAAAGCCGACAAACCGCAATTCGCGCCGCTACCTAAAGGCACCAAGATTGAAACCGTCACCCTAGAACAAGCTTTGCGTGCCTTTGAGCTGCCGCGCCTAGTCGGTCAAACTGAGGACGGGCAAGATATCAAGGCTAACGTCGGCCGCTTCGGGCCATATATTCAAATCGGTAAACTCTACGTCAGCCTGAAAGATATCGACCCGCGCGAAGTCACCCAAGAGCAAGCGCGCGAACTATACGCCGCCAAGCTCAAAGCCGAAGCTGAGAAAAATATCGCTGACTTTGGCGACGGCATCAAGGTACTCAACGGCCGCTTCGGTCCATACGTTACCGACGGCAGCAAAAACGCCAAAATCCCCAAAGACACCGATCCCAAAGATATCACTCGCGACCAAGCAGTAGAATTGCTCGCTAACGCCCCGCAAAAAAGGTCGGCGCGGCGCCAAATACGACGAAAGAAGTAAACATGGCAATCAAACTCCAACAAGTCCGACGTGTCCGCCGCTGGATGATGATTTTGCTGCTCGTAGTAATGATTATCGTTGTCTTCTCGCTAAATGTTCATAGATCATACCACACCGACGATCATCCACGCCTGGGCAATGTCGCTAACGTCGACTCTGATATTCCGTATTGCGCCGGCCAAGACAAGCAGAAGTTTGATTTGTACACGCCGATCAACAGCCTACTCAATACTCATACGACACCGTACCCGCTAGTTATTTATATCCACGGCGGTGGCTGGCATAAGGGTGATAAGCGCAATTCGCTGCTTGACTATTACGGCTCTAGTTTGACAGCGGCTGGTTTTGCGGTCGCCTCGGTCAACTACCGCCTAGCGCCCAAATACCATTATCCGACACAAAATAACGACATTGCCTGCGCTATTGATACCATCGCCAAACTCGCCAGCTCTTATGACATCGACACCAACAATGTAATTCTTTTTGGCGACAGCGCTGGCGGGCTCTTGGCTAGCGATTATGTTCTGACTCGCCAAGACAGCCCAATTACCGTCCGCGGTGTGATCAGCTTTTATGGCACCACCGACCTGGTCAACCAATTACAGCGCACCAAGCGCAACCCAAATGCTTACAAATTCCTCGGTACCCGCAATGTCGATACTGCCCGCGTCGCCAGCCCGCTATACCAACCGATTACCAAAACGCCGCCGCCGTTTTTGTTTTTCCACGGCACCAAAGACAGTATTGTGTCGATTGAGCAGGCTTACAAGTTCTACCAGCGTATCTTGGCCTACCAGCCGAGCAGCCGCTTTATTCGCGTTGCCAATGCCGGCCACGGCTTCGACGACAGTGGACGCAGTACCAAACCGACCAGCGATGAAATTCGCCGCACACTTACACTGTTCGCCCTCAAGCATATCAACAACGACCAGTCAGAAACTCAGGCGCAAACCACGCCAGAAAAAGTCCAGATATTATTAGACAATGATTAAGCTGTTTAATCAGCTAATTATTCATTGGTGTTTTGAATAAGCTTTGCTCAATAAACAATTATATTTTGTGATAAACTGTTAAATTAACCAGCATCGGTATCGCCTTAACACCTTAAACTTTGACAAAAATAGGTATTATTGTTAGCCTAGACATTATTCTTTATTAAAAAAAGTAGCAAAAAAGTATTTACCATAAGCGTCTATATTGTGATACAATATAACTAGTTAGTATTTGATTTGACAATCTAACTACTATGTATTATAATCAGATACGAAATTACGATATCAAACTAAAATCACTCTCGAGGGGCGGGGAGTGGAGATAAAAGGATAAGGATCGCATGACCGAAACTACCGGTACACCTGCTGTGGAGACTATCAAGACAGCAATTGAGGATATTCTTAAGACCATAGACCAAGAACGCGAACGCGAAATCATCACGCGCCGTTTCGGCCTATATGAACGCCGGGAAACGCTTGAGCAAATCGGCGAGCTGCTCGGCATCACTCGCGAACGTGTCCGCCAACTTGAAAAAGCCATCTTAGCCCGCCTCAAGACCGCTGCCGCCGACGGCAAAATTCCAGCCATTAGCGACGCCGAGCGCCTGATTATCCGCGACCTTTCCGAAAACGGCCGCGTCGGCCGCGTCCAAGACGTCGCCAACCGCCTCTCGAAAGACAAAGCTTCCAATAACACCCGAGCTCACGTTGCCTTTATCGGCGAGTTATCGCCGCGCTTCGTTATAATCAACGAAACCGACAATTACCACCAGGGCATCAGTATCGCCGAAAACGGTAATGAGAAGAAAATCCGCGGCGACATCGATAGCATTGTTAAAACCATCAAAAACCACGGCCAGCCAATCGACATCGAGAGCTTGCATGGCATGTTGACTTTCGAAAGTCCGTCCCAAATCCGCGGCCTGGCCAGTTTATCCAAAAAACTAGCCAATCTCAAAGACGTTTGGGGTCTAGCCAAGTGGCCAACTGTCAATCCTAAAAACATCCGCGACAAAATCTACGTTATTTTGGCAGGCAATGGCAAGCCGATGCACTTTTCCGACATTTCTAAAGCCATCAAAGAAAGCGACTTCAAGCGCAGAAACGTTACCACTCAAGCTATCCACAACGAACTCATCAAAGACAAACGCTTCGTCCTAATCGGCCGCGGCATTTACGCCCTCGACAGCTGGGGCTACAGCAAAGGCACAGTTTCAGACATCATCGCCGACATTTTACGCAAGGCAGGCGAGCCGCTCCACCGCGACGAAATTGTTAGGCGCGTGCTCAAGAGCCGCCAAGTCAAAGAAACAACTATTCTGCTCAATTTGCAAAGCAAAGCCATGTTCAAGCGCGTCGCTAAAGCGACTTACACCATCGCCGAACCACAGCAATAATCTATCTGCGGATTCCGCTTAATCTTGCAAAAATAACAGAGGTATGATATAATGAAAGTATAGCTATGTCATTTATCACTTCTGTTATTGCTCTATTGTTGCAATGGTATGTCTGGGGGCCGTTGGTTATTGTGCTGTTATATCTAACTTGGCGCAATTATCGCAGTATTGATGTAATAAAGAACGTTGAGAGCGTCTTGTTAACCCTAGAGATTCCAAAGACTAACGATAAGTCTGAGCTGGCCGCCGAGCAAATGTTCGCTAGCCTCCATGGTATTTTGCGCGATGCCCGCGAGCTGAAAGCTAACAATGGCTATCAGGAGCATCTAAGCTTCGAGATTGCCTCGGTGGGCGGGCGGATTCAATTCTACGTTTGGACGCCGAAATCGCTGCAAAGCTTCGTCGAAGGGCAGATTTACGCCCAATACCCGCAGGTACAAATCCATAAGGCTGAAGAAGATTATGTCGCTCACGAACGCCACCACAGCGTAGTCTATACTTCAGAGATTACCTTAACCGACAAGGAATTTTTACCGATCAAAACCTTCCAGAGCTTTGAAGTTGACCCGCTAGCTGGCATCACCGGAACGCTCGCCAAGCTCGAAGATACCGACGAAGAAATTTGGATACAGATGCTAGTACGCCCGGTCGCCGACAGCTGGCACAAAGAAGCCGACGCTTGGATTCAATCGGTCAAGGCGGGCGGCTTCAACCTCTTCGGCACCGACGGTATAGGCAAGTGGATTGCCGGCCTATTTTCTGCTCTGTGGCAACCGCCCGAGCAAGCAGGCGCCAGCGGCGGTCCAGAATTGTCAGAACGCGACAAGACTCGAATATCTGAAGCTGAAAAAAAGGCGACCAAACTTGGCTATCAGGTCAAAGTCCGCGTCGCTTACCTAGGCGAGCGCACTAGCGACGCCAAATTACGCATGCAAGGTATCATCGGTACCTTCAAGCAGTTTAATTCAACTAACCTCAACGGCTTCAAGATGTCGAACGATAGCTTCGCCAAAGAGGCGCTCGCCAAATACAAGACCCGCCTCTTTGCTGACCGCGGTTATCTGATGAATATTGAGGAAGTCGCCAGCGTTTATCATTTACCGCATACTAACGTCGAAACGCCAAACATTGTCTGGGCTAGCACCAAAACCGCCGAGCCGCCGCCGAAGCTGCCAGTCCTAACTGGCGACCCAGCGCATGATGAGAATATCTCGGCCTTTGGCATGACTAATTTTCGCGGTATCAACCATCAATTCGGTATGCTGCGCTACGACCGCTCGCGCCATGTTTACATCATCGGCCAGACGGGAGCAGGGAAGAGCGGTTTGCTGGAGTTATTTGCCCTCAGCGATATTTTCCACGGGCAGGGCTACGCCATTATCGACCCGCATGGCGACTTCGCTATCAATAATATGCGCTTTATACCAGGCTCACGGCTGCAGGATGTTGTTTACTTTAACCCGGCCGACACGCAGTATCCGCTCGGTTTCAACCCGCTAGAGGTCACCAATCCGTCACAAAAAACTAATATCTCATCAGAAGTTATCGGCGTGCTGAAACGCATGTTCGGCGACTCTTGGGGTCCACGGCTCGAGTACATTTTGCGTTACACCATTCTAGCACTACTAGACCGGCCCGAGACTACCATGCTCGATATTACTCGCATGCTCACTGACAAAAAGTTTCGCAAAGACACACTCAGTTACTGTAAAGACACCGTGGTACTGCAATTTTGGAATGTCGAGTTTGCTAGCTGGACCGACAAATTCCAGGCTGAAGCCATCGCGCCAGTCCTCAACAAAGTCGGCGCCTTTACCGCTAATCCAGTTATCCGCAACATTATCGGCCAACCGAAATCGACTTTTAACATTCGCCAAATCATGGACGAAGGTAAAATCCTGGTCGTCAATCTTTCCAAAGGTTTAATCGGCGAGGATAATGCTGGCATTCTTGGCTCGTTCCTGGTCACCAAAATCCAGCTAGCTGCCATGAGCCGTTCCGATATCCCTGATATCAAAGACCGCCGCCCATTCTATCTATACGTCGACGAGTTCCAAAACTTCGCTACTGATTCATTCGCCACTATCTTGTCGGAAGCGCGCAAATACGGTCTTAACCTGACTGTCGCTAACCAGTACATTAGCCAGATGGAAGAAACTGTTCGCGATGCAGTCTTTGGCAACGTCGGCACGGTAATTAGCTTCCGCGTCTCGGCAGATGACAGCCCAATTCTCGCCAAACAATTCGAGCCGCAATTCGAGCCGAATGATCTACTGCAAATGCATAACCGCAACTTTATCATCAACATGGTTATCAACGGCGAGAAGGCTCCGGCCTTTAGCGCCAAAACACTTAATCTGCCAACTGCGCAAGATGATAACACCGGCCGGATTATCCAGTGGACGCGCGATAATTATAGCCGCGACCGCAGCGATATTGAAGCTGACATCGCCAACCGAATCCTACCGCCAGAAAACCTAGTCGTCAAAAAACCTGGTCCTGCCTATACGCCGCCAAAAACACCCGAACAGCGAGCCGCCGATCGCGCCGCGCGCCAAGCTGCTAAGCAGCCGCAAGACCAGACCCAACCAATTGCCAAACAACCATCGGTCAAACTTGACAAAGGTGCAGTAGGGCTGCTACAAATAGACCACGGCCAAAACAACAAAGACACCTCGAAGGCCGCAAAGGATAATGATACCGCGAAGACAAATGCAGCAGCTAAACCTGCCACCAATGAAGAAACAGAGAAAGTAGACACAGCTACTAGCGACAAGCCAAAACGCAAACGCACTCGCAGCCGCCGGCGCAAAACTCCAGCGGCAGCTACTTCCAATTCGTAATCAACTATTGCTATGCCTCTACCGTTAGAAATAGCCACCACGCCGCATGCTCATGACGCTCAAGTCGGCGAGATTATCGATCTATTATGCAAGCCCAGCATCTGCGGCCCAATTTCAGACATACTAGGCCGAGATGCTTTCATGGAAGCAGCTACCGACCTAACGCAGCGTTTATACTTGGGTGAGTGCGCCGCTGCACTGGCCAGATACATCGATGAAAGCAGCAATACCATCAAACCAGTTGGCACAATTATCTATAGCCAGGACTCAAACGATCCTAAAATAACAAATTTGGAACTAATCGTCGTACGAGAAAAATACCGCCGCCGAAAAGTAAGTTGGTACGCGATTATTACAACTAGTCGAGGCTGAAACAGCATTACGCGGCGCAACGCAATTACAAACACTAGCGCCCCAGAAAATGCCAGGCCTACAGAACTTCTTGGCAGGAAACGGCTTCTATTTCAGCCGCATGAAAGAGAGCGAGGTTTTGTTTTTGCGGTATCAGAAAAAAGTTAAAGGCACTAAGGATATTGCAAAAAAATAAAAAACTGCGTATTATAAAGCTACAGTCCCTTAAGTAAGGATTGTACCAATATCTAAATTGTTTTAGGTTTCTATAATAATTTAGCAACTTAGGGCGACGATTTTGATCGTACAGCTACGGTTGAGAGTTCTATTGTGAACCTAAAGCAAAGCTCTAATCCGCTCACTAGTTGGGCGGATTATCTTTTGTTTATACTAATTTTGCTTATGCTTTCAATCACCACAATTTGGTTGTATAATTATACTTAGCTAAACAAGGGAATCTCACGCATGGCACAAAACTCTTCATATTTACCGAAAAAATATTCGCTAGGGCTAGATATCGGCACGAGCTCAATCGGCTGGGCAGTGCTAGATTTAGATAAAAAACGTATTCACGATTTGGGAGTGAGGATATTTGAGCGGCCAGAAGACCCGCAAAATGGCGACTCACTCGCCAAGCCTCGCCGCGACGCACGTTCAGCTCGTCGCCGTCTGAAACGCCGTCGCCAACGTCTCAATCACCTAAAGCAATTTTTCGTCGACCAAAATATTCTCACGAAAGATCAAGTCGAGGAGGTGTTGAGCTACAAGTCTGATTTCAACAAATTAGACGTATATGAGCTGCGTTCAAAAGCACTCGCCGAGGAATTATCGCCCGAAGAATTACTCAAAGTTTTATATCAAATCGCCAAACGGCGCGGCTTCAAGTCGAACCGCAAGGTTGTCGAAGAATCAGACAAAGAAGGCGGCCGTGTCACTAGCGCCCTCAAAGCTAATGAAAAGTTTCTCGCCGATAACAATTACACAACCGTCGGTGACGCGCTGAGTCGCGATGAAAAATTCGCTCCGCACAAGCGCAATAAACGCGACGACTATACCAACAGCTTTGCGCGCGATGACTTTTTGCGTGAACTAGAGTTCATTATTAAAAACCAGCGAAACTACGCCCTGAAAAATATTCCCGAACAAGCTATCAACGAATTAATTTATGGCATTGACGATGGACAGGCCACTAACGTAAGCGCCATCATGTACCAGCGTCCATTTATGACCAAAAAGTTAATCGAGGAGATGGTTGGCAAGTGTACTTTTGAGGACGATGAAAAGAGGGCACCAAAAGCCAGTTATAGTTTCGAGGTATTTCGCCTGGCAAGCGATTTATCACACCTCGTTTTCATTCCCCGTGATGCCAGCAAACGCCAGGCCAAGCGCGAAAATCTAGAGGTAAGGTTGTCTCCAGAACAAATTAATAAAGTTATAGATGCAGCCAAAAACCAAAAGAGCTTAACGTATAAAAAAGTACGCAGCACCGCAGGAATTAGCAAAGATTACGTGCCAAAAGATGTGCGTGGCAAGAAAAAAGATGGTGATGAATTCGG
>CALISG010000007.1 GCA_938042065.1 uncultured Candidatus Saccharibacteria bacterium | reverse complement strand
CCTCACTGCTGCCTCCCGTAGGAGTCTGGACCGTGTCTCAGTTCCAGTCTGGCTGGTCATCCTCTCAGACCAGCTACGGATCGTCGGCTTGGTGAGCCATTACCTCACCAACTACCTAATCCGACGCGGGCTTCTCCCAAAGCGGATAAATCCTTTAATCCGAAGATCATATGCGGCATTAGCCACCCTTTCGGGCAGTTATTCCTCACTTTGGGGCAAATTCCCACGCGTTACTCAGCCGTTCGCCGCTCGCCGCCAAGTAGTAAACTACTCGCGCTGCCGCTCGACTTGCATGTGTTAGGCACGCCGCCAGCGTTCATCCTGAGCCAGGATCAAACTCTCCATAAAGATGCTTCATTTGAAGCGTCTACTCAAAAATAGACTGACGATGATAATTGCACAATCAAATTGTTAAATTACTTAACCTGACTGCTAAGATGCAATTTGTAAGTTTACCTCTCGCAACCAGACTGTTCACTATTGTAGCGCTCTAACCTAATCAAGTCAACACCTTATCGCTAGTTTTTTGTAGCTAAAAATACAACGATACCCGCTAGTAAGCCAATTACAGCACCGACTACCACCTCCAAAGGGGTATGTCCCTTAGCGCTACGCGGCTTCGATACATCAAATTTCGAGATATCAATAACTTGCTTGATAGCCTCGCCCTGCTCGCCAACAGATCGCCGTACCATCAATGCGTCGTACATCACAATCGCTGCTAGAGCTAATGCCAAACCAAACAAACCACTGCCGACTCCGTCTTTCAAACCGATAATCGATACTAGCGACATCATCGTAGCACTATGAGCGCTTGGCATATTTCCCGATATGTACAGATGATCAAACACTTTCAAGGTACGCATCTTAATAGCAGCAACGACATACTTACCGCACTGCGCCATAGCCCAACCGACAGCAAAAGCTATTATATAAGGGGATACTACCATCCGCTATTTTTCTCCTTCGTCTGTATCACGTATAATCCCCATTGACGAAACTGTATCTCCGTCATTAATACGCATCACTCGAACACCCTGAGTAGTACGGCCAAGTGCTGGAATATCGTCAAGCGACACTCGGATAGTCTGTCCATTTTGACTAATCATAATTGCCTCAATCGCATCCTTCTCAAGCGTTTGAACAGCAACTATCGGACCAGTTTTTGCCGTAACAACAGCAGCCTTCACACCAACGCCGCCGCGGCGGTGACTCGGGAAATTAGCTACCTTGGTTACTTTGCCGAACCCGTTTGCGCTCATCACCAGCAATTTTTGATCAGCTGAAGTTACAATATCCATACCTACAACACTATCGTCCGTTCGTAGTCGCACACCACGCACACCGCGAGCAGCACGTCCCATAGGACGACACTCCTCCTCGCTAAAGCGAACCGCTTGTCCAGCTGAAGTCGAGATAATCACATCGTTCTTGCCAGTAGTTTGCTTGATCCAACGCAGCTCATCGCCTTCATCCAAATTAATAGCAATTAAACCATTGGTGCGAATATTTGAATAGTCAGCAATCGCTGTCTTCTTGACTGTACCCTTGGTCGTCGCCATAAATAGATAGCCTTCATCTACATTTAAATCTTTAGCTAGATTGATAATTGAAGTAATTTTTTCCTCTGGCTGCAGCTGCAATAAATTGACCGCTGCTACGCCCTTCGCCGCTAAGCTAGCTGCCGGCACTTCGTAAGCTTTCAGGCGAAACACTCTACCCCTGTTCGTGAAAAACAGCAGCCAATCATGTGTTCCAGCTGGTACTAGCTGATCAATAACGTCTTCCTCTTTAGTGGTCATACCGCGTTTACCCTTGCCGCCGCGGTTTTGACGGCGATAATCGCTAGCCAAGGTGCGTTTGATGTAATTTTCCGTTGTCAACAGTACAACAGTATCCTCTTCTGGAATTAGTTCTTCATCACTAAACTTACCGACTTCGGTGTTGATAATTTTACTACAACGGTCATCACCGTATTTATCTTTAATTTCTAGCAACTCCTCTTTGATGATGCGAAGGATTTCGTTTTCGTCAGCCAAAACTTTTTCAAAATAAGCGATCTTTTTCATTAACTCAGCTAGCTCATTCTCGATAGCTTCGCGTTCTAGACCCGTCAGTCGGCGCAATTGCATTGCCAGAATCGCCTTGGCCTGGATAACGCTCAGCGAGAACTTTTCGATGAGCGCCTTTTCGGCTTCATCTTGCGTCTTGCTAGCCCGGATGATTCTAATTACCTCGTCGATATTGTCCAGTGCAATTTTGTAACCTTCCAGAATATGCGCTCGCTCCTTAGCCTTGCGTAGCTCGTACTCTGTGCGGCGGCGTACCACTTGGCGGCGATGTTTGATAAACTCATTCAGAATATCATGCAAACCTAAAACGCGCGGCTGCAGACGTGTCGCATCGTCAGCGCTTGGCACCAAAGCTAGCATATTGTAATGAAAGTTAGTCTGTAACGCCGTCAATTTGTATAATTGGTTAAGTACTTTCTTCGGATAGGAGTCTTTTTTGAGCTCAATAACTACTCGCACATTACCGCGAGCCGACTCATCGCGCAAAGCGCTAATCGCCGTAATCTTTTTCTCGTGCACCAAATCGGCAATTTTTTCGATAAGCGTTGCTTTATTCACGCCATAAGGCATCTCAGAAACTATAATTTGATGACGGCCGCGTTTGGTTTCTTCAATGTTTGCCACTGCCCGTATCGTCACACTGCCGCGACCGGTCGCATAAGCTTGGCGCATCGGCGCGCCGCCATAAACCACCGCGCCAGTTGGGAAATCTGGCCCCTTGATACACCTCATAAGGTCATCAAGCGTTGCTTCCGGATTATCAATCAGCGTAACCGTTGCATCAACCACCTCGCCTAGATTATGCGTCGGAATATTAGTTGCCATACCAACAGCAATACCAACTTGCCCATTCAACAGTAAATTCGGCAATTTAGCAGGCAAAACAATCGGTTCTTGGCGCGTAGAGTCATATGTATCGCGAAAATCAACCGTCTCTTTATCAATATCTGCCAAAAGCGACTCTGACACCCGAGTCATTTTTGCTTCGGTATAACGCATAGCTGCTGGCGGGTCGCCGTCCATTGAACCAAAGTTACCTTGGCCCTGAACCAACGGATAGCGCTCCACCCAATCTTGAGCCATACGTACCATCGCATCATAAATTGAGCTGTCGCCGTGCGGATGGTATTTACCCATTACTTCACCGACAATCTGCGCACTTTTCACGGTCTTAGCTGTCGGCCCGATACCCATTTTATCCATCACGTATACGATACGACGATGAACTGGCTTCATACCATCGCGTACGTCCGGTAAAGCACGATCAACGATGACCGACATTGAATACCGGATGAAGCTATCCTCCATGACATCTTCTACTGTTCGAATTTCGACAGACTTTGAATGGCTGACGTCGTTAGCCTGCTCGATAATCTCGCCTTCGACTGGTTTTTTTGACTCTGGTTTCATATTCCTATCCTTCTTCTCGTCCATTTACACATCTAGCTCATCAAGACTGACTTTATTAGCATTAGCTTGAATAAAATTCTTGCGCACTTCGACATCATCGCCCATTAACTTCGTAAAGATAGCATCAGCGCGCTCAGCATCCTCGAGCTTAATCTGTACCAGCACTCGATTTTCCGGGTTCATAGTCGTTTCCCAGAGTTGACTAGCATCCATTTCACCGAGACCCTTATAGCGTTGTAGAGCCGACTCGCTCAGACCAGCTTGTTTTGCCCGCGAATCGTTTAAATCAATCTGAACACCCTTCTCTTTGCGTGCCGCAATTAGCTCATCGTACCGCGCTTCAAGCGCCTCCTCATTATATAAATACTCTTGTTTGCTTTGAGATAATTTCAGCTTAAACAGTGGCGGCTTAGCTAGATATATGTGCCCGCCTTCCACAACTGGCCGCATATAGCGGAAGAAAAACGTCATTAGCAGCGTCGCGATATGGCTGCCATCGACATCGGCATCAGTCATGATGATAATCCTATGATAGCGCAATCCGCGAATATCAAAAGCATCGCCAATACCTACGCCTACCCCTTTGATCAAGCTCAAGATTTCCCGATTGGCATACATTTTGTCTAAGCGAGCCCGCTCGGTATTGAGCACTTTACCACGCAGAGGCAAAATCGCCTGCGTACGGCTATCGCGGCCAGTTTTTGCTGAACCGCCAGCCGAATCTCCCTCAACTATATACAATTCGCATTCCGACGGATCTTTACTAGAACAATCAGCTAATTTGCCGGGCAAGCTAGCGCCGTCAAGCGCTCCTTTACGAATTACATTATCCCGCGCTGCCCGCGCTGCCTTGCGCGCTCGCGCCGCTAACAAGGCTTTATTGATAATTTTTTTAGCAATAGCTGGATTTTCCTCTAGATAATATGCGAAATATTCGTTCATTACTTGCTCGACATAGCGACGCACCTCTGGATTACCTAGTTTATTTTTAGTCTGGCCCTCAAACTGTGGATCTGGCAATTTTACTAATATCACCGCCGTCAGGCCCTCGCGGATATCATCGCCAGTCAAGTTATCTTCCTTTTCTTTGAGCAAGTTATTTTTACGGGCATAATCATTGATCACCCTGGTAAGCGCTGACCTAAATCCGACCAAGTGCGTGCCGCCATCTGGCGTCAAAACGTTATTTGCAAACGGCTTGACGGTTTCGATGTAGGAATCGTTGTATTGTACTGCTATTTCAACAACCGAATCGCTGACTTGCTTATCGACATAGAATATCTCATCGCCAAGCACATCTTTACCCTTATTCAAATTCTTGACATAGCTCTTGATACCACCCTCGAAGTAGAATGCCTGGCGCTCGTGAGTACGCTCATCATAAACAGAGGTATAAACACCTTTAGTTAGATATGCCTGATGGCGTAAATAATTTACCACCCATTTATAATCAAATTTAATTGTCTCCTTAAAGATTTCAGCATCTGGATAGAACGTGATACAGGTGCCATCTGGCCGATCGGTTTTTCCTATTTTCTTGAGCGGTGCCACAGTTTTACCGCGAGAAAATTCGATACGATATAGCATACCGCCCCTAACAACTTCAGCAATCAGCTTAGTAGATAGAGCGTTAACCACACTAGAACCAACACCATGCAAACCGCTTGACACCTTGTAGCCGCCGCCGCCGAATTTGCCGCCAGCATGCAGAACAGTCAGGACTGTCTCAAGCGTACTAATGCCAGTCTTAGGGTGCTTATCTACTGGAATACCACGACCATTATCAGTTACTGTCACACCGCCATCTGCCAACAATCTCACATCAACTCGCGACCCATAACCAGCTATAGCTTCGTCTATCGAGTTGTCGGCGATTTCTTTAATTAAATGGTGTATACCATCATATCCCGTGCTGCCAATATACATTCCTGGACGTTTACGTACTGGTTCGAGACCCTCAAGAACTTGGATCTGCGAACTATCATACGAACCATCATTTTTTTGTTTACTCATAATGAAATCACTCCCTATTTACAGTCGCTCAGCTTGTCTATTAATACCCACATTATACCATAAAAAAAATTGTTCATTCAAGGTATTGCTGCGGTTGCCATAAGTATGATATTATAAAAGAGAGGAAAATATATCTCAAAATAACACAAAAAGGTAAGCAAAATGTTTAGAAAGCTAGTATCAAATCTCGCCTTTAGCCCCGCATTAGTCGGACAATTAGGTTTTTATGCAAAACGGTTACGCAAAGAAGAATCGGTGCGCAGATTAGGACTTATTTTTACAGCTTTTGCGCTCATTGTACAGTTTTTTGCCGTATTTCAGGCACCAGAGCCAGCTACCGCTGCCGACGCTACTGATATGGTTTATGGCGGCGTATGGAGTAAGCAAGCCTTACTAAGCACCTATGACAGCAACGTCAACAATATCCGTGACCTCTACGATGCTGTCGGCATTTCTCGCAGCGATATTGACCAAGCTGGTAATAATTTGGAGTATCACAGGAGCAACGAAGGCTTATATTCTTGGGGCATGAAACCTGTATTCGGTGCAAGCCAAGGTGAAGGCGGCTACACCGTAAAAACTGGCGGTGGTACGCGAACGTTTTATTACAGACCGCAGCGGCTTTGGGGTAATTCAGGCGCTTATTCAGCCTACGTTGCCCGTTCATCAAAGACAGGAATGTGGTTCGGAATTATGCGCAGCTGCGGCAACCTAATCACACTAACCGTCCCGCCAGCTCCCGCTTGCCCTCCTGGACAATCAGGGACCTATCCAAATTGCTATACTCCGATGTGCACCGTCCCCGGCAAGACTAACCTACCTGCGAACGACCCGAGATGCAAAGCTGACCCTGTCGCAGTATGTTCGTCGCTAGCAATCGTTAACAACAAGAATACCTACCAATACACCGCCTCCGGCAACACCAGCAATGGCGCTTCAATTACCGGTTATAGATTTGTCGTCTATCGAGATGGTAAACAATTAAAAACCATCGAAAGCAAGACTCGAACTGTCACTGACAAAGAAACTGAAGCTGGTAAATATACAGTTAAAGCTATCTTGAAAACATCTCTAGGCGACCGTACCAGTGATAGCTGTACCAAGGAATTTCAGATTGTAGAGCCAGCTAAGTGTCCGCAAAATCCTGCCTTGCTTGCCACAGATCCTAACTGTCAACCATGCCCAGGCGACACAACTTTGTGGATAAAAGATGCTAAGTGTAAAGAAGATATCATTCAAACAAAAACCGCCCAAAACACCTCACAAGGCAACGCCGATGCTTCGACAACTACCGCCAAGGCGTCTGATCAAATTATTTACAAGATTACTGTTACCAACAAAGGATTGAAAGCTACCGACTACACCATCACCGAGAATCTCGCCGACGTCCTCCAATATGCTTCGCTAGAAAACAAAGGAGGAGCTACCTTAACCAAGGACACCTCTGGCAGCCAAGACACAGAAACTCTATTGGTATGGCCAAAAATCACGCTAAAGCCTGGTGAAACTCAAACTCGCGTATTCAGCATGAAGCTCCAAAGCACGATCTCGCCAAAAGCCACTGGTACCGGCAACCCTAATTCATACGACTGCAAGATGACCAATACTTTTGGCAATTCCGTGACCATTAATGTAGACTGTCCGGCACAAAAGCAAGCAATTGAACAAACCGTTGCTCAACTTCCACACACCGGGCCTGGCGAAAACATGCTATTTGCCGGAATCACCTTTGCCGTTGTCGCATTCTTCTACGCACGATCGCGTCAGCTGAAAAAGGAAGTCCGCTTAATTCGTCGAGATTTTAACTCAGGCACTATATAAATTATAAGATTATATAAACAAAGATGAGGTAGCTATCAATGAATAATGAAAAAATACCATCACTTAGCGATAAGCATAAAGAGCAGTACACTAGCTCTGAAGTAATCCATCGAAAAACTCAAGAGAATATTAACGCTAAAAATAAAACAGAGAAAGAATCTAGCTCTGAAGCCTCTCAGGAACAGCTGAAGAGAGCACGCCATGAAGCCTTAAACCAAGCTAGAGAAATCGCCCAAGAACGTAAAGAAAACAAAATAAAAACTAATGAAATCAGTCCAGAGAAGAAACGCCGCGGCCCTACCTCTAAACAAGAGCGCAAAGCCGCCTTCGACAAGACTATGACCGAAATTCAATCCGAAATGTCACCTGCCAGCAGAACTTTCAGTAAAGTTATTCATAACCCCGCCGTCGAAAAGAGCAGCGAAGTGATTGGTAATACTGTAGCACGTCCTAATGCCATACTGTCAGGGTCAGCTGCGGCTTTTATCCTTACAGCTGGTATATATTTAGTCGCTAAGCACTTCGGATATTCGCTATCTGGCACAGAGACCATTGCTACCTTCGTCTTAGGGTGGGTTATCGGCTTGATTTACGATTACATTCGCGTCCTAATATTCGGTAAATCCAAGTAACTTTTGCCAACCAACTAACGTAATTTTATCGAAACTTCACCGCTATTGTCGCTGTCGCGCATATTTAGAGTATTACTAGCAGGCTGTTGTGGCGCCGAAATCGGACCATTATCTGCAATTGGCTCTGTCGGCAAATTAACACTTTGCGTGGCAGAATTAACATTAGGAGACTCACCAACTTGCAGCGGTGCAGTAACTGCTGGCGGTACTGCACCAAGCTGTGACTGTGCCAAATTTATTGGATTATTTCGAGACGGCTGCTGCGGAAGCTGTTGTAGCTGCGGCTGAGCTGGCAAGGCACTGCTAGAAGCACGAGAATAAGCGTCAGTATAATTTTGAGATTGAGTGGGTCCAGCAGCCGCCACATTGCCAGTCGAAGACATCGGCGGTTTAGCATTAGCTGGTAGCGGCGAAGCTACTGGACGCGGCGTAGTGCTATTTCTGCCGGTTACTTGCTTACGTTTCGCTAACCATTCATCCAAAAAAGACGAACTACTACTCGGTGCTATTTTATTAGGAGTGTTAGCAGCAGCTCCAGCCGTATTTTTCAACTGTTTATTATTTCCAGAAGATTGATTCATGCTAGTACGCGCCGCTATCTCACGCTCAACTTGAGCCCGCGGATGTCCGTATTTTGCAGCCGACAGTCTGCGCAAGGCATCGCCCAACTGAGCATTTTGGTGGCCCATCGGGGGAATCCATGCCATACTAAACGGCGCAGACGGCACACCTTCAATCTGGGCGACACAGACAGATTCAAAGTTTGGCAATTTCGTCAAATCTTCTGCATCAAACACTGGTGTATAGCGCTTAACCATAATTTCTGCGTCGGTTATACCAATCCGGCCGGTGATAGTTGTACCAACGTTACCGAGAATAGCCTCGCGCAGTTCTTCCTTCAGCTGCGTCATGAACTGGTTAGCTAATACCAAGCTCAATCGATATTTGCGAGCCTCGCTCAAAATAGTCTCGAAGCTATCAGTCGCAAAGTTCTGGAACTCATCAACATACAGCGTAAAATCTTTGCGCTCATCCTCTGGAATCTTGGCCCGTGCCATCGCTGCAGCCTGAAACTTCATCACAAAGACAATACCAAGCAATTTAGAATTAAGATCGCCTAATTTACCTTTCGATAAGTTCACCAGCAAAATCTTGTTATTATTCATGATGTCTTGAAAATCAAAGCCGCTTTTTGTCTGGCCAATAATATTACGCATGGCATCATTGCTAATGAACGGGCCAAATTTAGCAATAACCCAGCTGATGACCTCGCCTGCCTCGCTTGATCGCTGCGATGCCGGGAACTCCTTTGTCCAAAAATCTAACACCTGCTGGTCGGTAACGTATTTCAGCTTGTTATTTCTGAAACTATCATCAACCAAGAGCTTCGGTATATCGACAAAAGTACCGCCCGCCGGATCACTCATTAATAACAGCGCGCAGTTGCGGAATATATGCTCCAACCGCGGACCAACGATACCAGTATGTCCTGGGTCATACAAACCATAAAGCATACCGATAGCCTCTTGTACCAAAAAGTCTTTTTGGTCTGGGTGGTCAAACTCAAACATATTTAGACCAATCGGATTGTCCATATCGCTTGGGTTGAAATAAATAATGTCTTCAACGCGCTCCTTTGGCACCTTTTCTAGCAAATGCTCCGCAAGGTCTCCGTGCGGATCAACCAGGGCAAAACCCCGCCCATCCAGCATATCTTGGTAGGCTAGATTTTCCTGCAAAACTGATTTACCAACACCCGTCTGTCCAATAATATGTATATGGCGGCGGCGGTCTTTATCGCTTAATCTAATTGGCTTCTTAACACCGCGAAATTCGTTGTATCCTAACAGCAAACCAGTCTCCATCACCTGCGTCGGTCCATCGACTTGCTTGCTCATCTGGCGCTTGACTTGCGAGCTTGGAATACTATTCTGATCCGGCAAATGAAAAATCGTCGCCAGCTCTACGCTATTTAATATATTCTTATTAACCTGCTGCGGGAAGAAACGAAAAATATAAGACGAAGTTAGTTCTTCGATGTTTTTTGCTAACGTGAATTTAAATCCGTTAAACGTCGGCGAGTCAAATAATGCAAATGCTGCAACAATGTTTTTCAATATTACCTGAGAACGGGCTGCTGTATTAGACGAAACAACAGCCCGTATCAGTACCTCGTACCCCGGATAACGGGTTTTTTCTTGGATAGCATCAACGGTCGCCTGCTCAACGGAGTTAAGCGGCTTTTTATCCTCTGGCTTTTTGTCATCGCTCTCTGGCGGCTTCCATAGAGACTCCATAATTTCGCTCGGCGAGAAGAACACCGAAAGTCCGGTCTTTTTTTTGTCTTTGTCTTCTATGATTTTTTCAGAGACAGAAACTGCCGACTTGGCCCATCGCTCATTAGCTGGACGAATTAATATTTGGATACCTATACCATCTTCGCGAGTCGCTGCTGATAAAGCATTCAGCAATGCGCGCGATGCATCACGTTTAGATTCCATGTATGTTGCAATAGGATAAGCAAAGTTCTTCCTCAAAGTAAACTCGCCACCAATCGTACCGCTCATCTTACCGACCTTGCTAAAAACAGTATGTTCCGACACCTCTTCTAGCCGAGCCGATGGGTAGGCTGCTGCAATTGCCTGGCGAACTACCTCGGTGAGCACTGTAGGTACAACAGCATAATAGAACACCAAGCCATCGCGAGCCACTATTTCAAACGACAAATGCCTCTGCCCATAAATCTTACTCTTAAAACCTTTAGTGGCAGTACTGGATATAATATTGTACATAACCTGAGCTTGCGACAACACTTCTTCTGTCAAATCTCGTTTATCACGCCCGTCGCCAACAATATCATCGCTAGCTGGCGGTAGATGAATTAATATCGGCACCATCTTAAGCCCGCGCTCATAGTTCTTCGCCTCACGAAGAGTATTACGATAGACCATAAACACAACAAAAGACCCTAGCCCGATCACCAAAGCTATTGCAAACAATGTTACAAGAGTGCCTATCCCGCCGCCAGACACTACCTAATCCTCTACTTTCCCTATTTCGCGCCCGTAGCGTTTCCTTATATACTCTATCTGAAGTTTGCCGATCTCAACCTCGCGACGATACGGGTCGTCTTTGGTCTCTGCGATAATTTTCTTAGCTTTATCAACCCACTCCTTTTCAATAAGGTCATCATCATTGGCTATCAGCGCTGTGGTGTCATCAGATGTCGCAGACTGAGCAGCGCCAGGATCCACGGTTGGCTGAATTATAGGAATTGGCTGAGGTAGCACTATTTGAGGAACCGCATTAGCAACAGCCTCTGCAGAAGCAGCATTCATCACCTCTTTAGAAGTATTTTGCTTCTCAAGATTACCGCCATCTATGCCAAAAGTAGGTGTCTCGTAACTATTCTGCGGCAGCACCTCTCTCTGCACAGGAACTTGTTCTCTTATACCCGGTTCCATATTAAGTAAATTATACCATATGCGTTTACAATTTTTCTAGGCCTCAATCCTCACTTCACACGCTTCTGATGCCGAACATACAAAAGAGCCAACAATATAAAGAGCGTAATTAATACATATGTACCTGCTTGAATTTGTCCTATTGATTGCACAGCAACAATCACAGTCGGCGCTAACGCTAACACTGCACCATACATTAAGGTATACATGTCATCAGCACTCCGCTTAGACGGCTCAGATTTATGCTTACTCACAATCTTGTTTATAAATAGAAGCAAGAGAGTCAATGTGCAAGTAAGAAAAATATATATTAATACAAACACAACGACTACAATAGCCGGACCAACTTTGGACGGCGCGGTCGTCTGCGTTATCGCTAGCAACACCACTAACGACAAAAACATCAAAAATGCAATTAAGCGTTTATACATGATTTAAATAATAACACCTAGGAGGCAAAAGCAGCGTCGCAATATAACGAAGCACCTTTGTAAACAACTATTAGGGTCGCTGCAACAACTGCTTTTTGCCCGATTGACCGCTCGCACTTAGCGAGCAAAAGACTTGCGATCGCGCGGACCTGCACCACACACCTGATGGTCACTGACATCGCAATCTCAAGGATTAATCAGGTGTGTAATGCGCGCACATATCGCGCGCTCAACGCCTCAGCTTAATAGGCGGAGCTTAGGTGGAACCACAATTATTTGGCGCCACCTAGTTTCCGTCGATTATTGTTGTGGAGGCTTATTTGGTTGGTATCGTTTTGCTTTTTTTGTTTTTCTAAAAGCTTACTCACACTATAGCAAACCAATGATAAAAAGTCAACGTCTATCGTAATATAAACATTGTTATTTATACTACAGCTCACTATTTTATTATACGTACCTCTGTTATTATTGTAATGTTGCGTTTTTATCTACAGTGTAGTAATTACAATGATAGCTATTTTATCAAGTTATTATTAATTATTTATTACAACAAATAGACTTTAAATCGTATCGAATTTAAAAAATACAACACTACATCAGGCTCTACACTGCGAATTCAACTTATAACAAACAGCTAACTACGATACATTCATACAAACTATTTTCCATTAAAATTTATTACACTATTTGTATTCAAAGATCCTTTATATAATTAACGTTTATATAAAACTAAGCAAAATCTTCAGTATATTTTATGACATCCGAAATGTGACAACTATACATACAGCATGGCAAAAATTATGATTAATATCATAAAAAGTCGGTATTCACGCAATGAAAAAATCTACTATATAATCTGTCCTGCATCGTACTGTATGTACAGCAAAACTATCCAGCAACGAACCAGAATCAGAAACAACCCAACATGTCGATCTATGTACACGTAATACCTACTGGGCTAATAGCGCCAATGACCGATCTCTAGCCGTCAAACTTCGTCTGCCAAAAAATAGTCACCGTCAGTTTCAGTATCGCCTTCTATAACCTGTCTATGAAACCGGAAGAGCCCCCTTAGCCAATCGCTAACATTTGGACACGATAAGCATAGAATTATTTTGCCGACGCCACATTTATGCTGCCAGCACCAGCTTAAGGTGCAGATTTCCTTGCCCCCGCATTCCTTACACGTTAGACCTCCCCGCACCATACGATAAAATTTCTGGTAATAATTCTGTTAAGCTATTCACCAGAAACAGCCCTCTCTACATTCAGTCGTCAGTTACCAACCGATATTTACAGAATTACAAATCAACATATCTAGCGTATCGTTTCAAGGCATAAAACACATTTATTTACTCCAATTATCCCGTTATCTAGTGTGGTATTTTTTACCTAGCAATCTTGCTAAAAAACATTGACACAAGCAGATTTTCACATTACTATAGAGATAGTTCCTGAATAAAAAAATTATACAGGAACCAGAAATAAACACTTCAGAAAACTCCACAACCATTAGAATGACTACTACTCGCAGGTAGTCATTCTTTTTTTATCGCATAAATCAAAAAGAGCCCGAAAGGCTCTACAACAAACGATGTGGTGGAGCTGCCGGGTACTGCCCCCGGGTCCGCAGAGTAACCTGTTGTTTGTCTACGCACATAGTCTAACTCGTTAAATAATCGCTTATCCGCTCAAAGCTAGACAAACATACGAACTAGCGATCTGCTTAAAATCTTAATTAATAATATAGCAGAAATATCAATTAACCGATCTTGCTAGATATGACACACCTAGCCTATAGCAAGAGTCTAGGCGGATGCGGCTGCCAGTAATATTACGCAGCTAGCGCAAAGGCTGTCTGCCGTGGCATCAATGATGCAACAAACGCCTTCGCTTTGTTTGCAAATTTTGCAACTATTTATTCTGATAACGTCAGAAGTCGGTACGCAAAACAACCTGTTAAATTCTCTACGTCGAACGCTATATCAGCCCCACGTTACCCTTGACATTATATCACTTATTTACATCATCCGTATAGTATGATTAACTTTTAACTATATGGTCATGGCATCAACCGCTAAAATCCTTACGGTTTCACCCGTTGGATACGATGGCAGTATCGTAGAAGTAGAAAGTGACATATCAAATGGGCTGCCTAGTATACGCATAGTTGGTCTCGGTAATAAATCAATCGACGAATCTAAAGAACGAGTCCGCAGCGCCATCGTCAATTCTGGCCTAGAATACCCAACTAAACGTATCACTATCAACCTTGCGCCTGCCGAAATTCCAAAGGAAGGTACACATTATGATCTACCTATCGCCTTGTCTATCTTATTATCAGCCGGACAACTCCGCGAACAGGATATTGCAAATTCTATATTCGCTGGCGAGCTAGCGCTCAACGGAGACATCCGCCCCACTAGCGGCGCTATCAATATCGCCGAAACCGCAAAAAAATCTGGTATTAATACTATATACTTACCTTCTAATAACGCTAATCAAGCGTCTCTAGTAGGCGGCATAAATATCATACCTGTAGATAATATCAAGCAGCTTTACCTGCATTTAAAGAAAGAAAAAATCATCACCAAGGATGCTGTTTGTCCGCACATTTATTCAGAAGAAAGCGAGCCCAACAAACAAACCCTGCTCGATGAAGTGGCTGGTCAAGAACAAGCAAAACGAGCCCTCATAATCGCAGCGGCAGGACATCATAATATATTGTTATCCGGACCTCCAGGAGCCGGAAAATCAATGCTAGCAAAAACCCTACCTAACCTACTACCTCCGCTCTCGCCTGAAGAAATGTTAGCGGCTACAAAAATATACAGCATAGAGGGTTCCTCGACAGAATCTATTATCCGTCAGCGTCCGTTTCGTTCCCCGCACCACACAGCCAGCCAGACATCGCTTATCGGTGGCGGATCAAGCCCGAAACCTGGCGAGATTAGCCTAGCTCACCTAGGAGTACTTTACTTAGATGAAATACCTGAGTTCTCGCATTCTTCTATTGAAGCCCTGAGGCAACCCCTAGAAGACAAGAAAGTTACTATTACCAGATCGCGTATGCGTGCCACCTACCCCGCTAACTTTATGCTGGTTGCTACCATGAACCCTTGTCCTTGCGGATATTTTGGCGATCAAACCAAGGAATGTTCCTGCACTCCAGCGCAAATAGCTAATTATCAACGCAAGCTATCGGGTCCGCTTATGGATAGAATTGATTTAGTCGTACACGTCTCACGCGTACCGAACAGTACATTGTCTTCGTATAATTCGTTGTCTTGTAAACAACACAAAACTGCAGCAAACTTGATTAAGAATGCCCTCAATATCCAATCAATAAGATACAATAGTAGCGATAAATACAACAGCAATTTAACAAATAGAGAAATAAATACATTTGCTAAACTTGATGAGAAATCAAAAAATATGTTGTCACAGGCTTCGGATAAACTGAGCTTGAGCCCACGCAGCTATTTCAAAATCATCCGTGTCGCCCGCACTATTGCAGATCTAGACAATAGCGCCAAAATACAAGCTGCACATATCGCAGAAGCTCTCCAATACCGATAACGAGCTTGATTTATTATCGGTAATTTGTTACCATGTACAGCGAGTATAGACTCAGTAAAACAACTGTTCTAAAGGAGAACTACGATTAATAATTCAACTCGCATAAATAACGCTATCCGCAGCAATGAGCTTCGCGTAATTGGGGCTGATGGTAATCAGCTTGGCGTTATGTCTTTAAGAGAAGCTCTAGATATTGCACAAAAAGCAGGCGTTGATTTAGTAGAAATATCGCCTAAAGCTAACCCTCCTGTAGCTAAGATTGTTGATTGGGGAAAATATCAATATCAGAAGATGAAGGAGCAGCAAAAAGCACGGCGCAATAATAAAGCCAACGAGCTAAAGCAAATGCGATTTGGTTTGAAAATCGGTAGTAACGATCTAGAGATCAAGCTGCGCAAAATACGCGCTTTCTTGTCGGACGGACATAAAGTAAAAATCCTTATTTTCTTCCGCGGTCGAGAAATAGCCCATAAAAATTTAGGTTATGACTTGATAGACAAGATGATGGAACAGCTAAAAGACGAAGCTACGCTCGAGCAAAAACCAACGATGGCCGGGAGAAATCTCAGCATAGTAATAAGGAGTAAATAATGCCAAAAATGAAGACCCACAAGGGCACTGCTAAGCGCATAAAGCTAACCAGTACCGGCAAACTTACCCGTCGCCGCGCATTCGGGAACCACATGCTGTCCAAGAAAAGCAAGTCGCGCAAGCGAAATATTAATACCAGCGCTATTATTAAAGGCGGCATAGCAAAAAACGTTAAGCGAGCATTGGGAGTCTAATATATGCGAGTCAAACGAGGAGTCGCCGCTTCGGCGAAACATAAGAAGACCTTAAAATTAGCCAAGGGAATGCAGCATAACCGCACCCGAAGCTTTCGCTTAGCTAAGCAAGCCGTAATTCGCGCCTTGCAGTACGCATATCGCGACCGCCGCAACAAAAAGCGCGATCTGCGCAGCCTGTGGATTACTCGTATCAATGCAGCTGCCCGCCAAAATGGCACAACCTACGGTAAATTGATAGCAAGTCTTCGCGCGACCAACATTGAAATCAACCGTAAGGTCCTCGCTGACTTAGCCGTCAACGAGCCGGAAGCTTTTTCTGAGATCGTCAAAGAAGCAACAAAGCAATAAAAATTCTTCTACGTAGAACTTAAGCCTAATAAAAGACCGCGAGATCAACTAGCGGTCTTTTATTAGGCTATCTATAAGCCGGGTTCTGTTATCGGTAATCATCTATCTAGGCTGCACATTGCTGCACAGCTCAAGCGGATGTTAGTATTATCAAGCGAACAACTTATACGATAATACACCTTGCAGCTGGCAGGGTTTACCCTCCTTCTATGTCACCATAGTCGGCTACGGTCTCTTACACCGCTCTTTTCACCCTTACTATCAGTCATCGTACATTAAGCAGATTTGAGATAGCGGTATCGTTTCTGTGGCACTTTCCCTAGAGTTACCTCTGGTCGCCGTTAGCGACTGCCATGTCCTACGCTGCCCGGACTTTCCTCTTGTTCTGTAAAGAACCAGCGATTACCCGATAGCCTAGCGTAATTATATCACAAAAAGCCTCCAGGCTAGCGACTGATATTCCCCGCTTATTGCAAGGTGGGTTCTCTCACAATATTCCCACGAGAATACTGCTGTTGAGATCCCTATCAATGATTTGTTAGGAAAATCATATACGCTGGCGCCTAAGAGGCTAATTATATTGTACCACGACTACCCGCCAAAAACGATAGAGAATCCTTTTAGTATGTTTACGATTATAAAGTTCATATAAGTAACTATTAACGAACCGCCAACCATAACTATGGCAAAGATTAATAAAACACCATATCTCTCTATAGTATCGAAAATGCTCCTCACAAAGTCGGGGGCAAGCGCATACAGTACTCGCGATCCATCCAATGGTGGTATCGGAATTATATTGAAAGCAAAAAACCCCAAATTCACCATTGTAAAAGCCGTTAATACAGAGTTCAACAAAGAACCCGCCTCAGACTTAGAGACTACAAGTATTACGTACGCTACAAACGCTAAAAAGAAGTTCACTAACGGACCGCTTATAGCTACCAATGCCACTCCAATCTCGCCATGCTTTATATTGCTTGGATTAAAAGGTACTGGTTTTGCACCACCAAAGATTGGCACGCTAGCTCCAGTTGTCATGTTTGTGATAATTATTATCATCGGCAGTAATATAGTCATATACGGATCTATATGTTTTATCGGATTCAAAGTTAATCTGCCAAAATCATACGCAGTTCGATCACCCAAACTATTTGCCACCAAGCCGTGAGCTAATTCATGCAACGTCATCGACACAAATATCACCACCAAAACAATAATTATATACAGAACATCCATCTAATTTATCATTGTACCAGCTCTTGACGAAGAATCAAAACCAGAGTATACTAGGACAGATTGATAATAACCGTAATTAAGAAGTGGAATCTACAATGGCAGCACGATGTGAGCTGACTGGCAAAGGCAAGCAGTTCGGAAACAAAGTAAGTTTCTCTCTGCAGCGCAACAAGCGAGTGTTCAAACCCAACCTTCAAAGAAAGACTTTAGTTGTTAATGGTAAAAAAATCACCATGGTACTTTCAACGAAGGCTATACGCACACTCAAGAAAAAAGGTATCATAGCTTCAGCCTAAGCAACAAAGTAAAATCCCCCTACAACAGGGGGATTTTATTATTTAACCTTAGACTATATTATCTCGTTCGCGACAATATATACGTCGTTAATACCGTTGGCAGCGAGGAGTCATTCTTTACTTTTAGTTTAGATACATTTTCGACAGGCGCACCCATTTCTTTAACAAAAACTTCGGCCGAATCCTGTGGCACTTCGTAAGATATACCGCTATCAGCATAATGTATCGGCACGACAACCTTCGGGCTAATAGCACGAACCAGAGCCACAGCGCTCGTGGCATCAAGCGTATAGCCAGATCCACCGACTGGAACTATTAGGATGTCTATCACTCCAAGATTTTCTAATTGATCATCGTTTAATTTTGGTTCGATGTTACCAATAACACCTATAGCAACATTACCGCATTCTACCCGATAAATTGTATCTAGTTTTTCATTGCTGCCGCTATCAAGATGTCGAACAGCAGCAATTCCTTTTATAACAAAATCTCCTATTTCGTATTCGCCAGGACCATTCACTACGAGCTTTGCACCATCCGCCTTAACAGCGAAGCGATCCTCGGTAGCAAGTTCAATGCAACCGGTAGTTTTGGCATCTTTTAGTCCGATCAACGACAATTTCGGATCTGTAATAATAGTAGTCTTTTTACCCGAAAGTACAATCGTGTTTCCGCCTTTGTATTCTATGTCAAACACTATTTTTTCCTCCTTCATTTCTATCGCTGCAGAATATTTTCACTATCTACTACAACTTCGTGTCTGCTTGATAATATATCATTAATGAACCTATCATGCACGCTCAAGCGATAATAGAATTCGTCGTACAGCATTCTACTAAACGTTAGCTGCCTACCGACTTTTATTTCTATTCCATTTACTACATCCGCTACACGTTTAGATTCGACATTACCGACGATCAATAAATCAACCTTGCTCGCTGAACCGCGAACCAATACGCCTGCTGCTATTACAATTTTTGCTTTAGGCAAAGCCGCCAGAGCAATTCGCCAATCGTCTGTCTCGCTACTAGCAGACTGTTTTGAAAATCTTTTTGGTTTTTGCTTACTAACATCATTATTAGTAAAAATCTCTTTGAGCGGTTTGTAGTGAATGTAAGAGCGGTTAATCTCGTAATATAGTTTATTATCGTTTGTATTACTCAGCAGCACACCGGCATCAAGCATATTAGATAGCTCTCTGCGCACAGAATTTATCTGTTCGCCAATCAACCGCGTAATCTCGCGGACATAAAACGACTTTCCAGGATTGTTAAGAAAGAGATGCAGAAGTTTTACCCTCGTTTTTGAACCAAATAATGCGTCAATCATACCGTAAACCCTTTATTATAAGAGTATCATATCTAAGAGCTCTTATCTAGATTGTTCACGATGTAGGTCCATGCTTCATCAATACTAAACCATTTAATATCCTTATTCCGCCTCAGCCAAGTGAGCTGGCGTTTAGCCAACCGCCAATCTAGTACGCAAAGTTTTCGCTCAAGTTCAATCTCGTTAATTGTGCCATCTAGATATTGTTTGATAAGCGGATAGACATTCCCAGTCATTGCCTCGTTGTACCAGCCCCACTTCTCTGCCGCGCGTATAGCTTCATTTATTGTTGTATTACTTACAATATTTTTTGCCCGCTCTTCAATTCTGCTTCTTAGAATGTCTCTGTCTGTCGCTATACCTACTAGTATAGTATTGCTAATTATTTTATCATTTTTGAGAGGATCTTCCCCTTTGCGTAGAATAGAGCTAACAATGTGTCGCTTGTTTTTTATATTTTTCGGCAATTTAATGTTGTTTTTTTCGCAATGATACACAAGCTGTTCTAGCGATTTATTCTCAAGTTTACGCCGTTCATCAAGATTGTTTGAATATGCCGTAAACTTAAAATCGTACAGTACGCTATCGATATACAAACCAGTACCACCAGCCATAATCGGCAGATGCCCGCGTGAACGAATTTCGCTAATCTTTCGCTGAGCATACACCTTAAAATTCGCTGCCGTAAACCTCTCTCCTGGATCGACTATGTCAATACCCCAATGCGCTATCCCCTGTTGTTCTTCAGACGTTGGTTTAGCTGTACCGATATCGAGTCCGCGATAAATTGCTCGCGAGTCAGCCGAGATGACCTCACCGTTAAATTTTTTAGCGATCCGAATCGCTAGCTCAGTTTTGCCGCTAGCAGTCGGACCAGTAATAACGACTAGCGGCAAATCTGTTACGTCAGCTGCTGCTAGCAATTTATTATCGCGCTCAACAGCGGCAGCTAATTTTTTCATTATTGGATGCTCTGAATGTATTCAGCTAGTTGATCAATAGAAACCTGCTCCTCGCCCGCGCGAGTACGAACGCTAACGACACGTGCAGCCTTATCCTTTGGACCAACTATAATTTGTACTGGAATTTTTACAACAGTTGCCTCACGGATTTTTTTGCCTAACGACTCATTACGCGTATCTGCTGTGAATCTTACTTCGTTGTATTTTATAGGACGCATCAATACCTCTGTTTTTAGCACTGATGTAATTTCATCAACATAGTCATTTACCGTATCATTGACTGTAAGAATACGAACCTGTTCAGGTGCAATCCAGAATGGAAACCAGCCAGCCGTATGCTCAATAAACACGCTCAAAAAGCGTTCAATTGAACCAAGCAATGCACTGTGAATCATTACTGGACGCTCCGAATCGCCAGACTCATTTATGTATTCAAGGCCAAAACGTTCAGGCTGGACAAAGTCTAACTGCACTGTCGCAACCTGATGTTCTCGTCCAATCGCATCGGTCGCCATGAAGTCTATTTTTGGCCCATAGAAAGCTGCTTCGCCTTCCTGTTCAAAATAGTCAAGACCTTTAGCGACAACCGCAGCTTTGAGTTGCGATTGGGCTGATTGCCACAATTCTAACTCGCCCAAATAGCCTTCGCCATCGTCGCGGTAACTTAATCGCACGCGTAATTTCATGCCAACAATATCGTACAATTCTTGCGCGCAAGCTAGTAAATTATTAATTTCTTGTTCAATTTGGTCAGGCCGGCAAAAGACGTGGCTATCGTCCTGAGTTAACGAACGCACGCGGCTCAAACCGCCTAATTCACCAGTCTTCTCGTCGCGGTAGTCGGTCGTTGTTTCTAAATAACGTATCGGCATCTCGCGATAACTGCGCGGCTGTGAGGCAAAAATTTGAGTATGATGCGGACAGTTCATCGGCTTGAGCGCCATCTTGTCGCTAGTCTCTTGGCTAGTTACCAAAAAAAGTTCGTCGCCAAATTTTGCCCAATGTCCTGATGCTTCGTATAAATCCTTCTTGGTAATATGTGGTGTCCAAACTTTCGTAAAACCGTATTTTTGGCGCAGTTCGTTCGATAACTGCGCTGCCTTTTCGCGCAGAACCGTACCGCGCGGTGTAAATAACGGCAAACCGATGCCAACAAGCGGCGACATAGTGTAAAGATCAAGTTCTTTACCAAGCTTGCGGTGATCGCGCTTCTTTGCCTCTTCTAGCATATCCAAGTAACCGTCCAGTTCAGCTTGAGTCGCAAAAGCGACACCGTACAAACGCTGCATCTGCGGGTTGTTCTCATTACCGCGCCAATACGCACCAGCAACGCGCATTAACTTGAAAGCTCCGACCTTGCCAGTGCTTTCAACGTGACCGCCACGACATAAGTCAGTATAATCACCCTGCGAGTACAATGATACAGTGTCAACCTTGCTTTCATCATCGCTGGCAGAACCAAGCTTCTGGCCCGCTAAGTCTTTCGCTATTGTAGTACCTGACCGTTTCAAGTCGTTAAGCAATTCAATTTTGTAAGGCTGATTGTTTTCTTTCGCCCAAGTTATCGCCTCATCAACCGGCACATCTTGACGCGTAAATGGCAGATCGCGTCCAATAATACTTCGCATTTCTTTCTCGATTCGGCTAAAGTCATCCTCCGATATCTTTACATCACCAAGATCAATATCGTAGTAAAAACCATTATCAATAGCCGGCCCAACACCGAATTTAGCCTGCGGCCATAAATGCTGCACCGCCTGCGCCATAATATGCGCTAGACTGTGCCGCATTGATTGTAATTGCTGTTCGTTCATAATGAACCTCCTTTTTAGAAAATATAAAAGCACGCAAGCGTTTTTACGCGCGTGCCTCGGTCCCAAAAACGGGAGGTTCCACCTTGGCTATTACTCTTGCTCCGACTTTTTACGTGCGCCGCAACCGCCAACACGAGACTCAAGAGGTGGTTAGACTCCGTCAACGTCTACTTAGTATATTACTGGCTATTCTGTCATATTGCAATACGTATTGATTTCTGCTACCATTAAGTGCAGCTGGGCGATTAGCTCATTTGGCTAGAGCGCTTCATTGACGTTGAAGAGGTGAGAGGTTCGAATCCTCTATTGCCCACCAGAGCAATCGTGTAACTTGCCGTAATTTAGACGGCAAGTTTTTTATTTTGCATAATATTTTATGCACAAATATTAAAAGTTTTCCACGTCGTTATTCGATGTCTAATCAACATTTCTATGCGTCTGGTGATATATTTTCGTAGATTACCGAATTTGACAAAAAATAATACTTATGCTAATATAAAAGCATGGCTAAACAACATACCAAAACAAAATCTACAACATATAAAAAGCAATCTCGGCTAAGCCGCTATACCATTTACTACGAGCTCAAATAATACAACAAGCCGAACTGCTTCGCTTGGTATTGTAATCACGTAAAGTAATTCAGTGTCTTGCGGTCAGTGTTGGTAGTCTCAGCTAAAAGACTAATCTTTCGTTTACTATAATAATTTGTTTTTAATATAAACTCACCTGTCACCCATTTTTATTTAGCTTAAAACTTAATGATAATTTTATAATTTTGATTTACGTCTAGCTTTCTTGAGGGCGTCCTTCTTGGCTTTTGTTTTAGCACGCGACGACAACGTTGCCTTGTCGGTTACATCAAATTTCTCAAGATATTTACCTAACAACAAATGCGTCTGCGCTGCCATTGATGCCGCAGAGCTATAACAGATTGATATAACAGGCATCAGAAACCATTGCAAAACCATAAAAACGGTTCGCGAACGCTTATAGCGTTCTGGACGAGGAGGCAACATCTTCAGCATCAGTAGAATCGTAATAAATATTCCGATAACTGCTACCTGTTGAATATGACTAACTATTAGCGGCAGAGCATGCGCAGAAATATTTCTGGAAGCTTCGGGATTGGTTAATAATGGCACCCACGCGCCAAAAGCAACCAATATTGACATCGTAGCTAAGCTAACATGATTATCAATTAGTCGTATGAATCTTGCCAATGTTTCCCAAAAAGGAGCTGTTCGCTGGCGCGTAAATAATCTGACTGCTACATATGGTATATCCGAAGCACCATACCCCCAGCGCCGCAACTGTTTAAACTGGCTGATAAGTGTTGCTTTAAATGTGTCTGATAACACGGCATCTTGATATACAGGAACATGGATTGGCATAACACTATAGTCACCTTTAAAGTAAAAATAACTACGCCAATACTGATGCCCATCCTCAACAATACTGCGCTTACTCCAGAAATCCATACTCACAAGCGCCGAAAGAGGCTGGCTATGAGCTGCAAAATTACGCAAAGCATGCGGCCGCATACTACCAATAATAGTCCAAAACGAGTTGCCCGTTGCTAGCACCCGCATTGGCGCTGGCGCATCCCAAATATTACCAAAATACAAGGCCACCGGCTGATATGATAGTCTTTCGCGGTTAGGGGTAACAGCATATTTATACGCCACATAATCAAAATAGGTTGAGTAAGGCCGATTATCGCTATCAAGGGTTGTAACGATTACTTGGTTATATTCAATCTTTTTATTGTCGCACCACTGCTTGAGATCATAGCCTGCATACGTAATATTTGGACCCTTACCCGGTATCTCGTCCGGCAAATCTTTAGGGTGTTGAATAATCCGAAAGTCGCAAAATACGCCAGCGTATTCATCGCGAAGACGCCTGGCAGTCTCTGCCATCTGCTCGCCGCCACGTTCTTCGTAGGCCAAATATACAATCAACCTCTCGTTCGGATATGTTGTATTATTTACTGACTCTACCGTCGGCTTCAATACTTCGTAAGACTCGTTATAAGCAGCAATTAGTACTGCATGATAAATATCTCTGGGATCTATGATCTGCAACTCACCTTTTTCGATAGACAGAATAGTTTGCTGATGCACATCAGCTTCAAAATCTTTTTTATTAATTTTAATCTCGGGCGACTTGCCCGCGGCAGCCTGCGATAGATCATCAAGTCGAGCACTCCAATCAATCTTCTCGGCCCGAACAAGTTGCCGGTGGCCCAGCAAAGTCCTATAAGAAATGCCTATGGCCTTAACAAACGTAGTTAACACCAATAACAATAAGTAAATAGCTGCCAGAAAAGGACTAAGTACTGATAAAACTACTAACAAAATTAACATGCCATAGCTTATTAACGCTGGCAGCATCTCAAAAAAACGATAAAGCTTCGACCTTTTGCCAAGAGGAATTTCTAAGTCTGGACAACTCATGCCGCCCGTCCTAAAGATAGGACGCCAAAAGCGTACATAGCAGCAATCAGCATAATGATAAACGCGCACCATCCAATTGCCTTAGCAGTTGTTGTTTTTTCCAACAGATAAAACTTTATCATTAGCGCGCCGTGGATGATAGTTACTAACGTGAAAAATCCAGAAAATAATAATAAATATTGCCAGTGATCTTTGTAAAAATGTACTTGCCCGAAAGCAGTATAACGCGAATAAACCGTAATCTCGCTGGGCGTAATCTGCATAGACACGGCAATCGAACAAACTATATCTAAAATTAGCATCGCTACGAGAAAAAGAACAAGAGTCCTATTCTTGAGAACACCTAATAATGACTTAATGATTTCGCTTTTCATAACTTATAAACTATGGAGCCGTCTGCCGGGATTGAACCGGCGACCTGCGCGTTACGAATGCGCCGCTCTACCAACTGAGCTAAGACGGCAATACGTTTATATTATAACAAAAGCCAAACAATCCTGCCATAGAAAAAGCCCCACTTCGTGGGACGCTTTCTATGGCGCGCCCGACCGGATTCGAACCGGCGATCTCCTCCGTGACAGGGAGGCGTGATAGACCAGCTTCACTACGAGCGCAAACTATTCAGTGTGCATTATATATCATTACCTAGTTATGTGCAAGCGAAAAACGCCTACTGGTTAACTACCGCGCCGCCAGTTTGGCTGTTATCTGGAATGGTTATATATTCGCTAATCTTACCACTCTTTTTTAGCTGCTCAAATTGCGACTTAAAAGCCGTCAACGGTATATGAATATATTCAAAGGTTATCTTCTTGTCAGTTTTCGCAACAACTTTTACTATGTAGTAACCATCGTCATTAGTGCTCCTTGTAATACCAGATAAGCTGCCGACTGGAGTTTTCGAAATGTCCGAAACCCTAAGTCCATTAAATTTACTGCTAATATCAACTGATCCGCTATTACCAGCTGATAATTTGCCCTCGGTCGATTGTTTATTGATAGTTTCAACCGTTTTGGCAAAGTCGCCATTAGACTTCAGTAAAGATAAGGCTTTATCAGCCTGATCTTTTGCAGTTGTATCCATAGCAAAGGCGACTTTATTTTTTAGCAGCCCGTTTTCGACAATTAGCCGATAGTCGTCAGCGCTCTCTCCATAAAGCATACGAATCGATGCATCATATGTTTCTTGCGACACGCGGCCGTTAATCGTCGTGCGTTCCTGGTCAATAAAATCGTTAACATCTTTTCGCAAAATACTAACATTATAGCGCTTAGCTAGTTTGCGAGCGTAAGCTGCTTGTTGGGCTAGATTCATTGAACGATATTTAATGTCGTCAAGCTGAACATACCAGTCTTTGGAGTTGACCTTAACCTCACCATATTTATTTAAGTAATATTCAGAAGCTCGGTACTGCACCAAATAATCGCTATACCGGACCGGTTCGCCGTCAACACTGCCAACTGGCAACATTGCAATGCGAGAAATTCGATAAGCTATAGTGCTAGTATTCTGCATCGGATACATTACCGCCCAGCAACCAACTAATAGCAGAATGATACTGGCCATCGAAATAAGTACTGTATTAATAATCAGCTTATGCTTGGTGTATTGAATCGGATATTTAAACCTGCGGCCGCCAGCTAAAATCTGTTCGCGATGCTCAGCGATAGTCTCATTAGTAATACGGCTCGCCGCTGGAGCTGGTTGTTTTTTACTTCGCTTCAACTTTATTTTCTTCATATATTTTCTGTCTCCTTAGCTCGGCTTCGTGAACTGCATCTTGCAACTCATTATATATCTTGCTAGGATGCTCGACTAGCCGAATAACCAGATCGCCAACGTAAGTACGCATGATGATGGTGCCAAACTTGAACACTTCGCCGCTAAACCCAGGTATATTATAACTTATACTTTGGACCTTATCTAGATTTATTTCTACAACATCCCGGCCAAAGAAGCCGCGCTGAGTAATCTGGCGAATGCGCTCGTTAGTCACCGCGTACACAGTATAAAACCACATCAAGAAGTGATAAATAAACAAGATTAAGCCAAGCACAAAGCCGCCAAAAAATATCCATAGCAAATCAAGATTAGTCTGCCAGATCAAGAACGGTATTGCACCGACAGTCATCGGAATTAGCAGCGAATAAAAACCCTTCCGCATAGCAATAATGTGCCGTCGAAAAACTAGCAATACCTTCTCACCGTCGTGTAATCCTTCAAATTCTGCTGCCATAGTAATATCCTGGTACCCCGGACAGGAGTCGAACCTACAACCATTTCCTTAGGACGGAACTGCTCTATCCAATTGAGCTACCGGGGCCCTGGGATTAGTGTAACATCGCAAGCACTAGCGAGTAAAGCGCTCGCTAGTTCGATGATAACTATATAACTCATCATCGCTAAACCAATGCGATATTTCTTCTGCAGCTTCCTCGATGTTACCGCTAGCATGAATTAGATTAGGTACCCCCTTGCCTTCGCTATCAGCATACTGGAAGCTCATGTGCGAAAAGTCACCGCGAATGGTACCAGGGGCAGCACTTTTTGGTTCTGTCGCACCGACAAGTTTGCGAACCAGATCAACCGCTTCAACGCCCTCAAGTACCATCGCGATAACCGGCCCCTGAACCATCATTTCTAACGTAACGTCAAACTTTTCTTTGCCGCGGCGAGTGATCATTTTGCCAATTTCTTCGTAGTGGCGGTAGTAGTGTTGCTTGTCGGGCGCAATCATTTTAGTAGCGACTATTTTCAGTCCAACCTGCTCGAAGCGCGTCAAAATACGCCCGACTAAGCCCCGCTGCACCGAATCCGGCTTAAAGACAATTAGTGTTTTTTCTACATCACCCATCATTTATACCTCCTATTTATACAGTTGCTTTACCGCTATTATATCAGATATATCTAAGTTATTTACTATAAATATTTTGAATAACTTTTTTGTTCGATATATTGTTTATCTACCCTTAACGACGTACAATATTCTTATGGATATGTCAGAGCTGATTGAAGATTTCATGGAGTATCTCCAAATTGAACGCGGACGATCGATCAAGACTAGCGAGGCATATCGCCACTATCTAGAGCGTTTTCTAGAATTCGCTGGGTTCGACTTAACGGTTGATAACATCCGCCCAGAGCTAGTCAGAAAATATCGCTTATGGCTCAATCGCTATCAGACAGATCGCGGCGGCACTTTATCGCTTATTACTCAGAATTACCACCTCATTGCCCTACGAGGTTTCCTGGATTACCTAAGTAAGCGCGATATCGAAAGTATGGCGCCAAACAAAATAGAATTGCCGAGAGTTCACCGCAAACAAGTCACTTTTTTGTACAGCGACGAGGTGCAGCGTATGCTTGATGTAGTACCTAATGATGATAGTTTGCCAGCACTTCGCGATAGAGCCATTCTCGAACTTCTCTTCTCTAGCGGACTGCGCGTATCGGAACTTGTTGGACTTAATAAAGATCACGTCAATATGCAGCGCCGCGAGTTTACTGTCCGCGGTAAAGGACAAAAGGACCGCCCGGTTTTTATCAGCAAACGGGCAGCTGAACGCGTCCAGGATTACTTATCGGCGCGAACCGATTCTTTACAACCTCTGTTCCTGAGCTATAGCCGCAATAGCGGCACGACTAGCACTTCTGGTGATTATCGGCGGCTATCGCAGCGCAGCATTCAGCGAATTATCGAAAAATACACTAAGCTAGCTGGCATCACCAAACACGTCAGTCCGCACACTATGCGGCATAGCTTTGCGACCGATTTGCTAATGAACGGCGCCGATATTAGAAGCGTACAAAGCATGCTCGGACACAGCAGTATCGCTACCACTCAAGTATATACCCATGTAACCGACCAGCATCTCAAAGACGTTTACGAGCAATTTCACACCGACACTGAATAAATTTTTTATTCAATTATCTCTATTACTCTATGGTTTTACTGCTCTTCTGGAATAACTTTGCATGTTAATGCCGAAGGTACCCCTTGATTAGTTACCGAGAAGTCTTTACAAAGACTGCCTGTAATATCAACTGCATATTCAGGATAATTGATATTGCTAGACGAGCTAATCCGGCTAGATACGCGGCGATATACATCACCGGCTCGGCCAGTTGAATCGACTTTTGGCTGCACGCCGTCAAATTTAATTGTACCATCGCCGATATTATCAAACGATAACCTAATATCAGTGTCGTTATAAATACTGGTGATTCGCAAAAAAGCCATTGGATTGCCAGCAACAAGATTGCGCGGCAATGCGACATAGGCCGAACAAGCATATTGATGGTTATCAAAAGCTTCCGCTGAACACGTAATTGGCGAGACGCCTGCTGTCGCGTTTGTAGCGCTACCAGCAGCACGAACCGATTGCGGCGCCACCGCATTAAACGCAGTACTATCTAACAAATTTCTCGGCGCGCGAATACCAGACGGACGCAAGAAGGCAGTCGAGACAATTGAGCTATCAAAACTTTGTTGCCCGTTAACTGTCGTGCTCTCTGGAACAACCGCCTGAATACGCAATAGCGCTGGCGCATCGGCCGGCCATTCCACGCGTTTTGGTAAAGTGTCGCCGCCATCAGCAGACGATATTGTCGACACCTTATCATTTTTCATCATCCATTGAAGTCTAATCATAGAGGTATCTTTGTTGACGCGCAGCGGCACAACGCGCGAGCTGCCCTCCTTGAGACTATACACCACATCGCTTGTTTGCGAATCAATCAATACACAAGTATAAGCCTGTCCGCTAATGTATTGTAAGTTAGTACCACTCTTGATAGTGATAGCGGTATTACTTATGCTACTAATTATGCCAGCATCTTGTATTGTACTGCAACGTTTAGCAGCAATCGCCTTACAAGCAGCGCTAGCCGAGCCGCCGCGCTGGCAAGCCATAATCGCCCGCTTGCCATCCTCGACGCCCGCCACCGCAGATTCGTAGGCGGTACGCGACAAGTTATTATTGGAAGCGCGCGATTCTTCTTGAACCATGATGCGAATAAAGCCAGTTGACACTACCATTAATAATATAGCTGTAAACATTACAACAATAATTGAAACTAGGCCGGATTGCTTGGAATGCGTCATGATGCCCTCTCTGTAATTATAGTTTCCGCAAACTGATTAATCGCGCAAAAAGTATAGTTATTGGTTTCTTCAGACTGCGCCAAGCACTGCGCATCGCTAGAATTAATTATGCCGTTACGATAAGTGTCCTCTTCATAAGTACCAAGCGTATAACCAATCGTATAGCCAGCTCGGCTATTACTATCGACAAATAGATCGGTCAAAGAAATATTGTGAATCGCTAGACCGGTATCTTTATCGCCTAGTACTTCTACGGCATTCATCGGAGCACCCTTAGTAATCACTTTTGGGTATTGCCCTCTCGTCGCCTTGCATAGAGAGCCATCCGGGTCAGCCACGCGGGCAAAAACGATTTTGCTGTGGCTAGGATCATCGTCGTAAACCACGCCAGCACTAGCGTCCCTTGACCTCAAGTTCTCTGGCGTATTCCAAACATAAGTATAAGAGCCAAAACACAATCGGCCCAAACCACCGGTACCGCTATCGCTAGGAGCCACCTGAACGATATCTCGGCCCTTTGCCGACAAACCATCACGCTTTATCATATCGCCAACCTCGCGGCCAGCAGAATTAATCGTTTTAATCGTGATACCTTTGTGATACATGTTCATCAGCTGTATTGTAGTAGTTGCCACCGCCACCAAAAGTATCGCCACCCCAGTCATAGCTAAAAGCAATTCTACTAAAGTAAAACCCTGTATCTGATTTGCATTCTTATTACTTGTCATATATCCTCGTCACCGTTCCTATGGTTAACGGCGCTGCCGCACCAACACTATCCCAGCAAGCATTCACATACACATCGTAAGCTTTAGCAGTATTTACGCCTAAGTTCTGCTCGGCTCGAACAATTTGGGCAAAAACACCGTATGTTTTAGCGTTAATTAAATCAACGTTAGCGTAAACCGAAGGTAGCGAATAGGTCGTGTTCAAAACGCGCACCGGCAGAACTGTATCATTCTTTTGATCAACCGACATAAAAAAGGCATTTGTGCCAGTGGCTAAATCAACACGGCCGCCAGGTGCAGGGCAGCCATCTGAGCTGGCACTCACAACGTCAAGTGGATTATTGACCAAAAATTTGCTGCTAGTTAACTCCGCCCACTGCGCAGGATTAGTATCTTTAACATATCTAATAAGGGACACTTGAGCGTCAAGTTGCTGGCGGACAAGCGTAATCTCAAGCGAACGCTGGGCAATCTGCGTACCGCGATTCATAACTATGTAAGTTCCTACAGTCAACAAGCTGAATACCACAAAACTAAACATTACCTCAATAATGGTGTCGCCGCGGCTATAACGCATCTAGCAGCCCTCCCCGACAACTTGTACTGAGCTCTCTAATGCTGCATCGCGGTCAATCCGCACGCCTAACCGCGCGCCAGTTAGCCAGCCGCTAGGGTCAACGCAAAGCCTCGCCTGATTTAACCCGCCTGCCGTTATCGTGTCGCTAACGCTTGTCTTGTTAGAAAAGTACGTGTGGATAACACCGCTGACTGGCGATCGTACGATGGCGATCGAGATTATTCGATCAGTTTTACTCTCATCAATTCGAGTATCCCAGCCGAGCGCATAGTTATCAACAGAGTGTCCAGTATTTGATATGGTTAACAGCGCCGACTTAGTAGCCGACAACGCGCTCCTATCGGCTGCCCTCTGCAAAAAATCATAATCGCCTTGCGATAATAAGGCCTTGTTCATTTGGTCTTCGTTTTCTGTCGCTATATACAGCGGCCGTGCTGTAAAATTAGCGCCATCAACCGACGATATAAAACGTCCAACAATCATACACACGCGGCTAGTGCCTGCCAATACTGTACTGCTATCGCTAACGACTATCCGGTCTTTATCGGCATTAAGCCCGCACTCATTGTGATTTTCTGTGTCGTTTTGAACATTCACAGTTTTGTCATATTGGCCTTGGATAAAATCAGCAAACGAGTCAACAGCATCGCGATAACGCTGAGCGCCAATAGTACCGCCGACTGTCGCCAATATACCAGCAGCCAATACCCCCGAAACAGCCAGGAACAACATTACCTCGATAATTGTGAAGCCCCCCGACAACTTATTCATATCACTATTTTAGCATAAGCATCATGACATTGATACTAGAAAAACGATGCAATCACTAGCCAGTCCATAATTCGCGCACCAACAAAAAACGAAATAAACGATCCTAAGGCCAACAATGGGCCAAAAGCAATCTCGCTATTAGCTTTGAGTTTCTTGCTAGCAAGTCCTGGAATCACCAAGACACAGCCAATTAAGTTAGCCAAAAACAGCCCGACAAAAGCCGTCTGCCACGAAGCCAATATCAACCCCAAGCCAACACCTAACTTCACGTCGCCTAGACCGATCCACTTACCTTTCGATATCAAGTAGAGTACGCCATAAACACCCGACATAATTATTAGCGCTATTGCCAAACTATATAATTTAACGTCATTAACTATAAAATAACGCAACACCACAAAGACTAGCGAGACCAGGCCATACGAAACAGTAAGAAAGTCTGGCAGAATTCGCCACTTGATATCGTAAGCAACTAACATGATTAGAGCTACCAATGATATACACCAAACAGCAAACAATACCCACTGCAACCCCGCCAGGTGCCATGGCCAGGCCAAGAACGATACCATAAATGCCGCCGCGAGAGATAATTCCATCAACGGCTCAAAGTAACCGATGTGCTTACCACAATATCGGCAACGACCGCGTGTCGATAGCCAGCTGATTAGCGGAATCAAATCGCGTAAACCGAGTTGGTGCCCGCAGCTCAAGCAGCGCGAGCGGTCTTGCTGTTTCTTGCCCTTCAGGAGCGGCGATAATTTTTTGTATTCGGCCTTGCTGTAAGATTCGCCGGCCTTTTTGTCAGTAACAAGTTGGCGAGCTCGCAGCCGCCAGACTTGCGCTCCAGCAAAGCTGCCAAGCACCAGCCCGAATACCCCGCACACTATAGCAATTGATACAACTATCATACGTCTAGTATAGCAAAAAGGTTACGCTTTTGCGCAACCTTTTTAAAAAACTGTAGACATTATAGATTTACGAATCTAGACAATACGCAGCATGGTTTCCAGCCTCTAGACGCGTAAACGTAGCGTATTGACGACGAGTACCCCTAATTAACTCCTGCTGTCCCTCAGGGTTTGATGTACCACACCTAGCCCCTACAACTACAATGATCTGCGCATCATTGACAGTAATCCTGTCACTAAAGCCAGCGATGTTTATGCTATCAGTACTAGTATTTTCCGATACGCCATTAACAAACCTTCGAAGTACATCTTGGTTTACGGAAGTGCCACCACGGTTGTTGCTCAAAGCACTATTATACGCAGCCGACACTATACTGACATCGTTTTTGCGAGCTGTATCGCGCTGACTAGCTTGCAGTGCTGGCAACGCAATAAACACCATCAAGAAAATCAGTGCAGCAATCGCCAGCACCAAAACGACCTCGATGATTGTAAAACCACGGTCTTTAATCTGTTGTTTTGTCATAATTTAGTTCCACCTTTCCCTTTGAACTTATGCTCAACTGTACCCAGTATAACGTAGGTTTTTTCAGTTGTCTAGACCTATCGTACGCTGCCGACTAGGCTGTAAATTGGGAATAATACCGCCCCAATCAACACGCCGGCGAATATAGCCAGAATTACCATCATAATCGGCTCAATCATTGTTGAAATCGCTTGAATTTCTTCGTCGAGTTCGTCCTCATAAGCTTGCGCTGTCTTGCCCATCATCTCGTCAATCCTACCCGATTGTTCGCCGATTTTGATCATCTGCGGTACCATCGGCAAAATATAATCCTCTGTCTGCAAAGCAGCCGAAAGTGCTTTACCGCTCTGCACCTTACCAGCAGCTCTAGTAATCTCTTCGGCTACAACAGCGTTATTAACACCCTCAGCGGCAATAGCCAGCATATCCAGCATCGGTACGCCAGTAACTAGCAAAGTCTGTCCCATACGCGTAAACCGCGCCATATAAAGACGACGGAACATACCTTTGAACGGCGGCATATTAAGCTTCAGATTATCCAATAAGCGAGAACCCGCTTCGGTACGAACATATTGCCGCGCAAAAAAGATCGCTAGCGCTAATAGAATTAAGGTTAACCACCAAAAATTAATCACAAAATTAGATATTCCGATTAAAATTGATGTCAAAACTGGCAAGGTCTTCTTCATATCAGAGTACAACTTGGCAACCTGCGGCACGATTGTTACCATCATAAATACGCCAACCGCAACCATCACCGCTAGTACAATACCAGGATACACCATAGCGCCGCGAATTTTGCTGACCATTGCTGCATCTTTTTCTTGCTGGTCGGCAATCCGCTTTAGTGCATCATCAAGCGTACCCGATGCCTCGCCAGCGGTAACTAGCGCAATGAAAATTTTGTTAAATACTTCTGGATGTTTGCCAAAGGCCGAAGATAATGTCTTACCGCCTTCAACGTCGGCAATGATTTCTTGGACAATCTCCTGCATTTTTTTGTTGGCAGTCTGTTCAAATACCGTATGCAGGCTTTGCGTCAACGGTAATCCAGCGCCAATCAATGTTGCCAGCTGGCGCGAGAAAATGATCTTATCCTTGCTAGAAATTCGGTTGGTAAAGCGCGCTAGCCAGCCGCCCTCGACTTCCTCCTTGATTGATAGCGGCATATAGCCCTGAGCGGTCAGCGCTTTAGCGGCTTCGCTCTCAGATTCAGCTTGAACCAGCGATTTGACAATGTTGCCCGTCGCTTTATCGCGTGCTTCGTAGGTAAACTTTTTCATTAATTATCCCCTGATTAACCTTTCAAATTCGGTCAAGTCAACAGCGAATTCCCGCGCGCTATCATAAGTAATCGTGCCGCTTTGGACCAACTGAACCAATGTGCGATCCATTGTCTGCATACCTTGGTCGGCACCGGTTTGGATAATCGCGTCAAGCTGATGAGTCTTGCCTTCGCGGATAACGTTACGAACTGCCGGATTAGCAATTAAAATTTCTGCCGACACGACGCGCCCGCCACCAATCGCTGGCACTAGCCGCTGCGAACAAATTGCCATCAAAATATTACTGAGCTGCGCGCGGATTTGCGGCTGCTGATGCGGCGGGAAGACGTCAATCATACGATCGATTGATTGCGCCGCCGAGTTGGTGTGCAGCGTCGCAAACACCAAGTGCCCGGTCTCGGCAATGGTGATCGCCGCCGAGATCGTCTCGAGGTCGCGCATCTCGCCAATCAGCACCACATCCGGGTCTTGGCGAAGACTGGAGCGCAGCGCCGCCGAGAATGAATAGGTATCATAATGAACTTCGCGCTGCACAACTACCGATTTTTTCGACTTATGCGTAAACTCAATCGGGTCTTCGATAGTAATGATATGCTGCGATTTTTCAGAGTTAATCTTATCAACCAGCGCCGCCAGAGTAGTCGACTTGCCAGAGCCAGTCGGCCCAGTCACCAGCACCAAACCGCGCGGGTAATCGGCAAAATTCATCACTACTGGCGGCATACCGAGCTCGGTCACCGACTTAATCTCATTTGGAATTAAGCGCAGCGCTGCTGCTAGGTTACCGCGCTCATGGAAAGCATTGACCCGGAATCGTCCGAGCGTACCGAAAGCAAACGAGAAGTCAAATTCTTTGTCCTTGAGAAGAATTTGCTGCTGATCTTCGTCCAAAATTGCAAATACCAACGATTCAACCTGAGCTTCATCGAGAGCATCAAAGCCAGCAATAGCTATCAATGTGCCGTCAATTCGCAGCATCGGCGGCAAACCAACTTGAATATGCAAGTCGCTAGCTCGGCGCTTGATAACTTCCTCTAGTAAAACTTCAATCCGTAATTCTTGTTCTGGCATTGTCCCCTCCTTTTATGCTGTGTCTGCCGACGTTACGCGGTTTACTTCTTCTAGTGTAGTGATTCCTTGCAAGGCTTTCAAGTAGCCGTCTTGGCGCATTGTAATCATACCATCCTCGACTGCTTTGCGCTGAATCTCGTTGCTAGTGGCCCGGCGAACAATTAAGTCTTGGATACCTTCATTTACATCCATTACCTCGTACAATCCAGCCCGACCACTATAGCCATGCGGTGTAGCTGGCGTATCGCGGCCCTTGACCAGTACATATGCCCGCTGATTAGCTAACGGCAAGTCCTTGTAGCCCAAATCTTCGGACACGCGCGCTACATCCTCTTTGGTCTTCGGCAATAAATGCCCCACCGTCTCGAGAATCATCTGCGTCTCAAGCGGGTTCGACCAGTAAGCATCGCGATGCGGCGACACGCGGCGCACTAGCCGCTGGCCAATTACTGTGTTGACCGTGCTAGCGATCAGGAACGGCTCCACATCCATATCGAGTAAGCGCGGCAATACTCCGGCCGCCGAATTGGTATGCAGTGTCGAGAACACCAGATGTCCCGTTAGTGCTGCTTGCACGCCAAGGTTAGCCGTCTCGCTATCGCGCATCTCGCCAACCATCACTACGTCTGGATCTTGGCGCAAGATACTGCGCAGGCCATTAGCAAACGTCAAACCAACGTCGTTATTAACCTGGATCTGATTGACGCCGTCCATTTTATACTCAACCGGATCCTCAAGCGTCACAATGTTAATCGCGTCAGTTTTGATTTCTTTAATCAGCGCGTATAAGCTGGTCGATTTACCGCTACCAGTCGGGCCGCTTGTTAGAATCATACCGTTAGGACGCTTGATACCTTTGCGAATCATTCGCAGCGCTCTGCCCACATAGCCCATTTGCTCGAGATCGAACGTGTTACCAGTTTTATCAAGCAGGCGAATCACTACCTGTTCGCCCCAAACAACCGGACTAACAGCGATACGCAAATCGACTTCTTTTCCGGCAACATTAACTGCAAATTGACCGTCCTGCGGAATGCGATGTTCGTCGATTTTCAAATTGGATAAAATTTTGATGCGGCTAACTAGTGCCGGCTCAATACTTTTCGGCAGCTGCATAACCTCGCGCAGCACGCCATCGACGCGGCAACGTATTTTTAGCGATTTTTCGAGCGGTTCAATATGCACATCGCTGGCGCGGCTCTTGACCGCATACTCTAGGATAGTACTCAATGCGCGGCTAATCGGCGAATCCTGGACTATAGTTTTGATATCGCTTGACGATTGAATAGCCTCGGCCTGAGTAGCCTGCGCCGCTTCGTCAACGGTCGATAAGTCGGTTTTATACTGGTCGAGAACATGACGAACGCCTGCTTCCGATGCCATAAAGACCTTGAGCGGCCGCTGAATACGGTTAGCTAAATAATCTACCGCCTGGACGTTATTGGCATCAATCATCGCCACCGCCAGACGATTGTTCACCTCGGCTAGCGGCACCGCCATGAAACGCTCGGCAATATCGCTCGGCAGCAGCGATAGGATACTCTGATCAATGATACTAGCCGTCAAATTAACATACGGCACGCCCGAAACGTGAGCAATAGCATGAGTCAACAGCTCGTCGTCTATCTCGCCGATATCTTCCAAAACCGTCAACAACGGCTTGTTCGTTTTAGCCGACTGCTTAGTGGCTCTATTAATAACCTCACGAGAAACCAAACCCTCGTCAACCAAGAGCTTGATGAGCTTCTCCTGAATGTCATCGGTCATCAGCGCCACTAGAAAGACTCCTACCTATTTTGATTCTGGCTACGATCCCGGTCTTGGCTCTGACTGGCTGCAGCATCAGGTGAATTAGGCGAGCTAGATGAACCAATTATTGTTTCTACTGTCGGATTTATGGCATTAGAATTAAAAACTTCCGAGCTTGGCTCTTTGACATCACTGCTCATTTTCTCAATCGTGCTAACACTAGTACCAACCCGCGGCGCCTTAAGCGCAGGAATATTGTTACCAATAGTAAACGCTATTAGCATAGATAAACCGGCAATCAGTACAATCATCGCTATATCGCTCTTCTTCACGGCTTTATCCCCTTCTTGTTAAGTTGAACTGTTTTGCCTGGCAAGTAATAAGCATGTCCAGAAATTGACATCGTAAACTTAGAATCTGACGCTTCAATCGTTGATTCGTCAATATCAATCACGCGAATTGACTTCTCAAAATTACGCAAAACGTCGCGTAAAATATCTGCATTACTGGCTGATAATTCCATCGTAAAGGCTATCTGTTGAACACTTCTAGAATTATCGGCATTGTTGTCGCTCGACGAGCTGTTATTTTTGTTACTGTCAGAGGAATTTTCGTTCGAAGAAACTGTTTGGAAAGACTCAAGCTTAGCGCCAGGCACTCGGCCAACTAAATTCTGCACAGAGGCGCCAAGTGCTAGCGAGTTGTCGTCAGCTGGCAAAGCATCCAAGATAACACGCAGCGGGTCTTCCTTGTCGTTAAGTTTTGCAGAGCCGAGCGCTGAATTGGTGTTTAACACGCGGATATTGTCGCGCAAACCGTCATACGTCTTAATATTACTATCAAGCGTCGATGTTGTTTGATTCTTTTCGGCTAGAACTTTCGTCTCAAAAACTATACGCTGTACTAGAAAACCGCCAATAACCAGCGCAAAGCCAACCAAAACCGACGCGCCTGCCACCCAGCCGAACATTACGCGGCCGCTACGATCAATTTGCCGGCGCTTATTTAGCGAGGTATCTTTCTTTGCTTCCGCCATTATTTATCCTCCTTTTTGTTTGAAGTCTTTGCCTCAAACAGCGAATCTGGCACATGCTTTTTTGAATCAGTCACGTCTACCGAGCCAGTCGGCGAAACGATTACTAAGCTTTTAACGCTGTTCGACAACAATTCTTCGGGATAAGAAAACGTCAGGGTAAACGTCAGTTTCTTTTCTCCGCCAGAATCTTCGGCATACGCCGTGTTGGTAATTCTCACAGAGCTAGATAGCGGCGTTTCAGCAGATTCCGAATCTTTCGTGTATTTCAATTTAGTATTAAGAATGGTTTTTTTAAGCGCGTCTACCGCATTAAAACCGCCAGCGGTTGAGCCTTCTATGGTAATCGTTTTTTCTGACGCATTATAACGTACCGTTGACATAGTCACGTTATTTGGCGCCTGCGGGTTAACCGCGCTCAAGATATCAAAGATGCGTGAATTAACGCCTCGATTACTGCTGATCATATCAATCTGAGTTAGCTGATTCTGAATAGTCAAAAGATCATTAATATCTGGTTTATCGCTAAGTTCTTTATATTTGCTTTTAATAGCATTATCAGCCTGGCCGCTAGCAAACTGCAGCGACCCCAAAGCAAGCCCCAGCACAATCACAGTACCTGCCGCAGCTGCAGCCACTAACATTGATACCGATATCACCGTATTGCGAACCCGCTGAGCGTGCAAATATTCCCGCTTAACGTCTGGTATTAGGTTTACTTCAATCATGACAAGTTTCTCCGTTTCGCTAGGCCAACCGCTGTAGCAAACTCGTTAGCAATCGGCGCTAATTGCTGCTGCATGCTCTGCGAGACATTTATATTTTGCCAAGGGCTAGTTGCAACCGCTGATATATTAATCTTGCCCGCCAAATACGAATCGATTTGCGGCACAGTCGCGCCGTATCCAGATAACAAAGCTTGAGAAACGGCCACATCTTCATACCTATTCTGGAAGAATTTAATCGATTTTGATAATTCAGAAGCAAAATTATCAAGCGTCATCTCGACAGCACGGAAGACTTGCCCTTCGAGACGACTTTGATCTAGACCAAATTTCAGGATAAACTGGCGAGCCTGATCCTCTTGGACGCTCAGATTCTGAGCCACAGCCTTAACTAGCGAGTTCAGCCCAGTCGGAATCGTTCTGATTAACCGCGGCGTATCGCCATAAGTCAAAGCGATATCTGTCGATAACTCGCCCATATCGACAAGCATATAAGCTGAATTACTAGCAGTCGCTGGTACTAACGCTCGCACCATCGCTAACGGATCTGGCTCTTCAGCTATCACGTTCAGGCCAAGCGATTCAATTAATTCCAGACGTTCTTCGCTATATTGCTTGGACACGCTGGTGATTAATACTTCATTTTGGTTTTGCGACTTTAGCGAACCGCCCAGCAATGCCCAGTCAACTTTCGCCTCGTCACTGCTCATCGGAATATACTGATCAACTTGGTATTTCATAGTCGCCCGCAGTTCCGCTTCGCTCATCGCTGGTACGTCAATAACCGTAGTGAAAGTCTTACTCGACGGCAGGCCAATCGCTACATTTTTAGTACGAATACCAGACTGGCCTACTGCCGTCATCGTGGCCTCGCCGAGCCGGCGCCGTGCTTCTGGCGAGTCGCTCGCGGTAATTTTGTGATCGACAGGTACATATCCGTATGCAACCAGACTCCAACTGCCCTGGCCAGAAGCAGCTAGCTGCAATACTCGCACCGCGTTGGTACCGATGTCGAGTGCAAAGAAATCGCCCATCCCTTTTTGAATTTTCATATACCTTATATTATGCATAAGCAAAGTAAAAAACGCAAGCTTTTTAGATAATTACTTTTCGGACAATACCCTTTAAATGCTATAATGTAGGATTATGAGTTTATCTATCGGAATTGTCGGTTTGCCGAATGTTGGCAAATCCACGCTTTTTAATGCTTTAACTAATAATAATATTTTGGCGGCCAATTATCCTTTTGCCACTATCGAGCCAAACACCGGTATCGTGCCGGTACCCGATGAGCGCCTAAACGTCCTCGCCAAAATGTACCACGCCGAGAAAATTACCCCGGCTACCGTGACTTTTGTCGATATTGCCGGGCTAGTCGCCGGCGCTTCCAAAGGCGAAGGCTTGGGCAATAAATTCCTAGCTAACATCCGTCAATGCGACGCCATTGTTCATATCGTCCGTGCTTTTGAAAGCGACGATATCATTCATGTTGAGAACATTATCGATCCAGAACGCGATATCGACACTATCAATACCGAACTGATTCTGGCTGATCTGCAAACACTAGAAACTCGCCTAGCTCGCCTCGCCAAAGAAGCCAAAGCCAACCCCAAAGCTAGCGCTATCAAAAATCGTTTAGAAGTGATTGCTGAAAAACTGCGCGCTGGCACGCCAATTAACGAAATTTCCGGCACTGATCCTGACGATATCGCTGATTTGCACCTTTTGACCGCCAAGCCAGTAATTTATGTGTTCAACGTCAATGAAGAAACCCTGGCTAGCGAAGACAAGAAGCAGAGCCTGCGCAATCTCGTACCGCACGCTCGCAGTCTATTTATCTGCGCCAAGCTTGAAGACGAGATAAAAGGTCTTAATCCCAGCGATACCCTCGAGCTCTTACAAAGTTACGACGTGCCAGAAGCCGGACTAACGCAAATGATTCGCGCCGCCTACGATTTGCTAGGATTACAAAGCTACTTAACAGCCGGACCGAAAGAAGTCCGCGCCTGGACAATCCACCAGGGCTGGACAGCACCGCAAGCTGCTGGCGTCATTCACACTGATTTCGAAAAGGGTTTTATCGCTGCTCAAGTTGTTAATTACGATGATTTAGTCGCTGCTGGCTCAGAGGCTAATGCTCGCGCCGCCGGCAAAATCCGCACCGAAGGTAAAACTTACGTCATGCAGCCAGATGATGTAGTTGAGTTTAAATTTAACGTTAGTAAATAATTTAGCATTTAATCGCTTAAATTTGATATAGCTTAGGCTAATTTGCCAGCGAATCACCGGCCAGCCGCATAAGCCGCTAACAACTTCCAGCTTTTCTCAATATATAAAACCGCTCCAAGTTGCCGTGCGCGCCTTTCACTTCGCTGTCTGCTTTATCAATAATTATGAAATTAGCACGCACCCACTGTTCGAACTCGCGCAAGATTGCCCGCCGCACGCCGTCATTCTTGACGACACCGCCGCGATTCAGCTGTTGGCGTTGCGCCTCAAATTGCGGTTTAACCATTGCTACTATCGTTGTATTTTTATCAACGATTTTTGCAACGTGCGGCAAAATTTGCCTCAGACTAATAAACGACACGTCAATCACCACTATATCCGGAATTTCATTTGGCACAAAATCACGAATGTCAGTTTTTTCATACAGCTCAATTCGTTTATTGCCGCGTAAGCTCGGGTGCAGCTGATCGGTGCCAACATCCACAGCGTATACTTTTTTCGCGTCGTGCTGCAGCGCAAAATCGGTGAAGCCGCCGGTACTGCTGCCAATGTCCAATACCGTCTTGCCACGAAAGTCCAAATTAAAAGCTTTCACCGCGCCCGCTAATTTTAGTCCGGCCCGCGACACATAACGTTCTGATACTGCTAATTCAATCGGCGCCGACTCATCAACGAATAATCCTGGCTTGACTGCCGTCTGTCCGCCAACGCGCACACGTCCCAACCGAATCCAATTCTCGGCTTCCGAACGCGAACCTACCAATCCGCGCGCCAGCATCAATTTATCTAACCGTTGCTTCATTCCTCAATTCTACTATGGATACATAATCCGCTCAATGTCGCGGGTCATCGCCGCAATTGCTGCGTACGATTTGCCCTGAGTCATAATAGTCATCACATATGTACCGCGCGGATGCCGGACAATCGCTGTGTCGTGCACGTAATTCCACAAAAAACCAACTTTATCGTACACTTCACGCGCCTGACTACCCGTCGGTATACCATAACGGTAAGGATGGTGCGACAAAGAATACAACAGCCGCTCGCGCTGTGCTCCGCTAATTAGCGAGCCGGTTTCCAATCCGACCATGAACTTCGTCAGATCACCCGCCGACACATGAGTCGCCTGCGCGTGCGTGAAGGTCACTGCTCGCGAAAACCCTAGTCGGTAAACAAAATCGTTCAGATTTTGCCGGCCAAATTTATCTAGCCACGCCACTGCGCATGGGTTGGTGCTAGCGATAGTCATCCGATCAAAACAGCCCGATACCGTCGTGTCAAGCATCGGGTCGCTCCAGCTAATTCCCCCGGCATTTATCTCATCAAACAAGCGTTTAGCAACGAACAGTTTATAAGTACTAGCACTAACGACACTCTCCTCGGCATCGGCATCCGCCGACCAACCGCTGCCGCCCAACTGGCGAATCGAAAACCAAGCACCATTACGTGCCTTATCACGTACATAAGCTCGTAAGCCATCTTCGGTAGGAGTATAGCGGTTATTATAAATTACACTCGGCTCTAAATCAGTCATCGCCGCCAAGATCACGCCGCCACCTTGGCCTCTCAGCAGATAATCAGTGACTGGTTGCACTATTGAAGCCGCATCGATTTGGCTGCCTTTCTCACCAGTGGTTCGCGAGACTTCTCGCCCGTTCTCGATATTGATATTTGTCTGGCCAGCCAGATGTCCAGCTGCTTTTGACCAATTATCAATTGAGTTTTGTAGTTTTTGCCTGTTAATCACCAGGGTCGTACCACCCTCTGTTGTTTCGCCAAACTCTAGCCACGAAGCTTTCTCGGCATTGCCAACTGCAAACGTCTGATCGGCAGCGCGAATCTTCAAGGGACGCGCCAATGCTTGCTCGGCTTGATTGCGAACAGAAGCAAACGCCGCACTGCGTCGCGACGCCTCTTGCAGCTTAGCATCAATCCGAAGCTCCGTCATGCCAGCAAATGAATACTTAGCCGTTTGCAGCACGTTTTTGATAGCCTGCACACTCACCAAATGTCCCGGCATATCATTAACCGCCGTTAGCTGACCGTCTTTAAACGCCACGCCAGCATTTATTGGCGGCTGCGACAGTTGCGAACTAGTTTTTTGTGCAAAAACCTCTAATGTCGGCAAAGCGAAAGCTAGATCTAGCGTTTGCACATTTGGCAGCTGCCAAAATATCGAAAACGGCACCAAACGCAGCCAAAAGGGATAGTTCGCTAGTCGACTCGCCATCTCTTCAGCCTTGATATCAGCACCAGCTTCACTCAGCGTATAAACACCGCTCGGTTTGCCGCCAATAATGAATTTAATTTTCGACCGCTGGAATACTAACGTCGCTTGGTTAGCCAAATCTGTCTCGCTCTGCCAACCAACCCAGCGGCCATTCATCCGCGCCAGCGGCAGCGCTCGATCAAGCGGATACAATATTTGCACGGTCAGAATCGCCGCTACAACAAAAAACGCCGCCCAAATTAATATCCGGTGGCGTTTTTGCCCGGGCATTGCCGAACGATATGTTTGTTTAACTTTTTTGTGCAGGCGTTTGGCTTTATCAGCAGCGCGCGCTCGCTTATTCGTCATGTGTATATTTTAGCACGCTGCGGGAAACATCGGCTCAGCTCAACAGTTTATTTCTTGCGTTCGCGATACTCGCCCGTTGACGTGTCAATCGAAATAATATCGCCAACCTTTATAAAAGCCGGCACCTTGACAATTGCGCCCGTCTCAAGTGTCGCATCTTTCAAAACGCTGCTAGTCGTATCACCTTTAACCACCGCCTCTGTATAGGTCACTTCCAAATAAACATTTTTTGGCATCTCGACGGTAATCACCTTACCGTCAAAGAATTGCAAAGCCAGCTCGTCGCCCTCTTTCATGAAGTTTTTAGCTTCGTCAACCAAATCGGCCGACAGCTCAAACTGCTCAAAACTATTCGGATCCATGAAAAAGAAAGCTGAACCGTCATTGTATAAATATTGGACAGTTTTGCTAGTCACTTCAGCCGGCTCTATCTTGTCTTGGCCCTTGAAAGTTTTGGGGATAACCGCGCCTGTAATTAAATTCTTCAGTTTGACATTAACGATAGAACCGCCGCGGCCCATCACTTTCTGGTTGTAGTCAATCACTCGATACGGTTGACTGTCGATTTGGCATACTACGCCTTTTTTCAAATCAGTTGGTTGATACATTTCATCTCCTTTTGAGTCTTTAGAAATACCCTTCAGCGCACGACAAAGCATTTCGTACGCTGGAAAATTCCCTAATCTCGCGTCACAAACGGTAGCAGCGCCAGATGACGCGCCCGCTTTACCTCGCGAGCCAGCATCCGCTGCAATTTAGCACTCAAGCCCGTCTTGGAAATTGGCTCAATTTGGCCGCTCACCGGACTAATATAGCGCAACAGTGTCTTCACCTCTTTATACGAGAATACTACTGGAGCATCCTTGCGCATTTTTTTTGCCATAATTTATAATCCTTTCTAATCGTTAAAATGGGATCTCGCTTAAGTCGATTGGCTTATCGTCGATATCCTCGACGACCACATCTTTGGTACTAGTCGCTGGCGGCGGTGTCGATGCTGGTGTATTACTGTCGTTGCGACCGCCAACAAAATTGAAGTCTTCGACAACCACCTCGACAGCTGACCGTTTATTGCCATCTTTATCCTCGTAACTACGCTGGTCGAGCCGGCCGCTTACCAAAAGTGGAGCGCCTTTTTTGACATATTGCGAGATAATCTCGCCCGGCTTACCCCACGCTACGCAGTTAATGAAGCTGGTCTGGTCTTGCTGCTGACCGTCTTGGTTGCGCCAACTCCGGCTAACCGCTAAACTAAAATTAGCTACGCTCTGACCGCTCGTCGTCGTTCGCAATTCAACATCTCGCGTCAGATTTCCCATTAATATTACTTTGTTAAACCCCTTTGCCATGATAGATCTCCCTCCTATTTATGGCTTAATCTTCGCTGCTTTCAGTCTCGCGTTCAGCTGCGCGTTTCTTGGCCTCTGCCAAAGCAGCACGCGCCTTATGATCTATTTTGACCAGTAAATATCGAATAACTTCGTCGCTAATATTCAGTGCGTTGCTAATCTTGAGCGGGGCGTCTGCCGGCAGCTCGACATCCATCGATACATACACTGCAAAATCTTCGCCTTTGATGTTGTAAGCGAGGCGATTTTTGCCCCAATTGTCCTCGGCCTTAACCGAACCGTCGTTATCGGCGATCAGCTGCTTGACCTTGCTAAGCACCGCGTCCAAATTCGCCTCCAAATCAGGCCGAATAAGAACCGTCAGCTCGTATTCTCTCATACATTACCTCCTTGGTATCCGTACGGATGGTTACGTTATCTCACGCAACCTTAGGTTTAATATCGTCTAATATTATACCCTATCTGCTATGAAAAAGCTAGCTATATAGTACACAACAACTCGCAAGCACGCCAGTAGAGACATACTGGCGTCAAAAATACCTGCCATCAAGCAGGTATTTTATCCTAATAATCCTTATTTTTTAATTTATTATTTAGATTTACCCCAATTACTTTCTACATTATCAATCACATTCTGCATTTCTCTCACTGCGTTATCGCCTGTAAAAACATTTCCTATTTCATCGCTATCCTCGTATCCACTCGCACCGTCCTCTTTATTTACACTAAATTTCCAATGGTCATCGCCGCCATTGTAAGCGCTATAATCTATCGTCTCCCAATCAAGTTTTTTGTCTTCGTTAGCGTCTTCAAGCGACGAAATCTCGCTGACGCTAACACCATCACTTTTTATAAAATCCTTAACCTCGTCTATGGTTAGTTCGCCATCATCTACTAGACTATCGATATCTTGGGGGTTGTCAGATTTAAATATGAAATCTGTCTCTGTTACCCTACCCTTGTCATATTCGTCACTCTTCTCATTATTTCTATCATTTACAGTAATCATAACATACGTACCTGGCTCTTCGACCTCACCAGTAAGCGGATTTGGAAGGGACTCAGCTCTGCTATACGCAAGTAAATCCATAGAATCGCCTTGGCTGTTGCGATAACTAGAAGAGCTACCATCCTCGTTACTATAAGTATAAGTGGAATTTTCTCCTTCAAATTCCCCCATTTTATCCGAAACAGCCTCGGCTGCTATACTTGTCGCTTCATTCAATTGTTTATCGTCCAGCGCAGGCTCACCTAGTTTATGCCCAATACCAACGGCCACTATAACAGATAGGATGAGAGCACCGAATTTCCTCGTGCGACGGTATTTTTCTTTTTTATCCGCTTCTTCAGCGGTTCCAGTAGAGTGCTTAAATTCTCTAGTTTTATTCATATATTTATCGTATCCTTCTTACCCACAGGCAGTTAATTATGTAAAACACTTATGATTATACTCTATATTTGCTATTTTGTCAATGTTTTAGCATTACCTAAATAAACAGCCATGCGCCGCCCTACCTAACAAACAGCACAGCCACATGAAAGACGATGAAATATATCGTAGCCAGCACAGCGACAATAGTACTGATCAACGGCACGTAATTTTTCAAGCGTTTGCCCTGGTCGGCGACAATATCGAGCTGCCGATTGCCAATTCGCTCATCGGCATAATAATCCGTCTGATTATACAGCTTAGCACCCATGATATTCATGATATGAAACGCTTTCCACACAAATTCCATTTCTTTTGCGTAATCGAATTTATGATAGGCGCTATAAAAATATATCTGGTTATCCACTATCTCGACATCGCACCACGTCGCACCATCAATCAACAGCGCCATCAAATCAGGCGTGAAAATATAAAAGGCATCCCGCTCGTAATCTTTTGGCGCGTACAGCGTAAAGTAATCGTTAAAATTCCCCTCCAAACTAAGCCGCTGGTCAGGATCAATATCGTCCGGCAAATTATTAAAAACTTTACCAAGTATATTAACATTATCGACCGTTGAATCAAGAATAATATGCGGCAAATTCCGATTCATATCAATCCGCAAATAGCGCCAATAATGATCGCCTCCGCTACTCTCCGCACGATTTTCTGCATCTTTATGCTCATACCAGCCCATTTGGAAGTTAAGTTTGCCGCTGAGCGTACCGAACAAAACATTGCGCGAAATCTTATCATAAGCCCACTCTTGATTAAAAATAACGCCGGAGTTATCAGGGTTTTCTACATACGGCATGAAATCAAGCTGATTTAACCCAGCAAATTTGCTTAAAGCTGCCAGCATATATCGTTCGCCAGTCGCCCTTTTTGTATCAACTAAACGTCTGAATTGGTACACAATAAAGATAACAAACGATACAATTACGAGAATCTGCATCGGAGCTATCAAAATACGAGTAGCAACAGAGTCCGATGTCGGCACAAAAAGCGTAATTATACCTGAGCCTATCATAAAAATGGTAAAAAGTATGCTCAGTACTTGTATTAAAACTCCCTCAGGTTTCCGCTCGACATTAAAGTTCTGGTAATACTGCCGAAACCACTGCACCTCAGACTCGGACATTGGCGTATATAACGGTGAAAAATCTAACTGCTTCATATAAGTTATTATAGCCCGAACTAACCCAGCCTACTACGGCATTTAATCTTTTTAACCCCTCGCGCCAATCTTTTTGCAGCCCAAATCAAAATTGTGCTATGATGCTAGAATGCATGTCGCAATCCAAGGCCAAGCCGGCTCCTTCCACGACCAGGCCGCCCGCCAATGGTACGGAGCTAGTGCCAAACTCATCCCCTGTACAACGTTTAGCGAAGTTTTCGCCGCCTACGACGACGGTAGCGCCGACGCGATCGTTACAGCGGTCGAAAACACCCTATTTGGCAGCATTAACGAAGTTTACCGTTATATCGAGGAATGCAGTGCGCCGATCGTCGGCGAAATCAAGCTGCCTGTCGAGCAAATGCTAATCGGTCTGCCAAACGCCAAAATCAGCGATATTACTGAGGTTTATTCTCACCCGGTAGCTCTTTCTCAATGCCGCTATTTCTTGCAGGAACACCTACCGCAGGCAACACCTATTGAATTTTTTGATACCGCTGGCGCCGTCGAATTTATCAAGCAAAATGGCTCCCGGCAATGCGCCGCTATCGCTAGCCAAACTGCTGCTGAATTATATAATTTGCCAATACTACAGCGTTCCATCCACGACAATCCCGATAATATCACCCGCTTTTTGGTAATTGAACCGTCTAATGCGCCTGCTGATGCTAATCGTGCTTCTCTGGTCATCACCACCGACCATCAGCCTGGCGCCCTCGTCGAGGTATTACAGATATTCGCCAAGCGCCGTATCAATCTCGCCAAATTACAATCGCAGCCAATCGTCGGTCAGCCTTGGAAATACAAGTTTTTTATTGTCGTCGACTGCGCTGGACAACCGCTTTATCAAGCTATCCGCGACATTGAGCGCAGCAATCACGAGGTTACTATACTAGGTGAATACAAATCTAGCGCCAGCAATTAGAAAATTTTAATCTCATAAAGATATAATAAGTATCAGGCAAATGTTTATATTTTTATATATCTAGATCATCGACGCTGGATATCAATACGTCGCGTGGTTTTGAACCGTTTGCCGCACCAATAATACCCCGCTCTTCCATTTCCTCGATAATCCGCGCCGCCCGTTGATAGCCAATCCCCAAGCGAGTCTGCAGCATGCTTGTAGACGCTTTTTTGCGCTCAATAACCACGCGTACCGCATCTTTAAACTTATCATCGCTACCATTACTGCCGAAGTCCATCACCACGCCGCCCTTACCATTCAATTGCACTGGCTGGCTAACGATTTCATCATTGTACTGCGGCGGCGCCTGCATCCGCAGCTGATCAGTAATTTTGTTCACCTCGCTGTCCATCACCCAAGCGCCCTGAATACGCTTCGGCTTCGGCATACTAGCAGTTTTGATCAGCATGTCTCCTTGGCCCAGCAATTTCTCGGCGCCAGCCTGGTCGAGAATTGTCTGGCTATCGGTCTGGCTGGCCACTGTAAAGGCAATTCGCGCCGGCACATTTGCCTTGATGAGACCGGTAATCACATCAACGCTCGGACGCTGCGTCGCTAGCACCAGATGAATACCAACCGCTCGCGCCTTCTGCGCCAAACGAACAATTAAGCCCTCGACATCGCGCTTGGCTACCATCATCAGATCAGCCATCTCGTCAATCACAATCACGATATACGGCATTGTACCTTCATCAACTTGCTGTACATTGCCCTTTTCATCGGCAACGCCAATTTTCTTACCTTTTGCCTTAGCGCGCTCATTGTAAGTTTTGATGTCGCGTACTCGCTCTTCGGCCAGCAAACTATAACGGCGCTCCATCTCATTAACCGCCCACTTCAGTGCGCTCATTGTCTTTTCTGGCTCGACAATCACCGGTGTTAATAAGTGCGGTATATCTTGATACGGTGCCATTTCAACCTGTTTCGGATCAACCAAAATCAACTTCATATCGCTCGGTGCGTTACGATACAGCAAGCTGCTTAGCAGCGTATTGATCATCACCGACTTACCTGATCCAGTTTGACCAGCCACTAGCAAGTGCGGCATTTTGTTAAGCTCCCCGACAAACGGCAGTCCTGAAATATCTTTACCAATCGCAAAACTCAGCGGCTCTTTGCGGCGGCGCCATTCAGCGCTTTCTAAAATTGAACGGATACGTACGTCAGCCGCTTTTTTGTTCGGTACTTCGATACCGACAGCTTTTTTACCTGGAATCGGCGCCTCCATGCGCAAGCTCGATGCTGCCAAATTCAGCGCAATATTGGTTTCTAGCGCTGTAATTTTGCTCAGCTTGATGCCCGCCGGCGGACGCAGCGTATACTGAGTCACTTTCGGACCGATATTAGCGCCTTCCATATCGACATTAATGTTAAATTCACGCAAAGTGTCTTGGATAATGCGCGCATTCTGCTTGATATCGCCCGCATCAGCTGGCGCTTCCTTCTTCTCTAGCAAATCAAGGCTTGGAAATTGCCAGTTCGGGTCGCTAACCGCCAGCATCGCTGTTTTGTCGTCGCGATCGGTTTCGAGCTTTTTCGGCTGCGATTTAGCTTTGAGCTTTGAGCTTTGCTTGCTATCGTCCTGCGATACTGTCGGCACGCCTTCGTTAAGCTTGAAATCGTCCATCTTGCCGTGATCATCTTCGGCAGCTTTGCGCATGACCTGGACATTAGCTTCGTTCTCTGCCTTTTCGTTGCTGGCTACTGCCGTCTTGAACATTGCTGCAATATCGCTAAACCGCAGTTGCAACACAAACAATAGCGTAATCGCAATCAGCAAAATATAAATAAAAACACCGACTGGTATATTGACCAGTGACAAGACGACTGAGTTCAAACCATCGCCAACAACACCGCCAGTCGACGGCGCACCCTTTTCGCGAAATAACCCGAGCAAACCGCTGAACCAAACAACCATCAAAATTGAGGCAAATTTCATCACTGCCGGTAATCGGTTGTTCTCGGCGCCAAATATTCTAATCGCTACATACAAGCCAATAAACGGCACTGTATAAACCGCCCAGCCAATTACACGTTTAGACACTTCTAGCATCTGGTTAAGCAGCGGACCGCCCGCCCCAAACCACGATACCACCAGCAACACCGAGAACGCCATCAGCAGCACCGCTGCAACCTGCGGCCAAAACCCCGAGGGTACTTCATGCTGCGGCGCTGGCGCTTTCGCTGCTTTGCTAGCGCGCGCCGCACGGGTTGTTTTAGTCGATTTTCGAGTTCGCGTCGTCTTTTTCTTTACCATAACCGTTAACTATTGTACTCTGTTTATATCTAAAAGGGTATACTACTATTGTAGCATAAATTACTACAAAAAGCAATAGCGCTATCTGTTAGTACGAGCGGCTATCTGAACGGCCGCGCGGCACTACTGTCTCGGTATCAGGGGTCTGTTTGCGCGGGAAACGCTTGCCTGACGGCTGCGGCATCAACGGCTGGCCAGCAGATTTAGTTTGCGGAGCGCGGCCGTGTGCTTTCGCTGCGCCGCCAACTTCATTAACCACTGGAATTACAATTGGCGTTCGCCGCGTCTGATCATACAAAATATGCGTTACTTCGTCTTTGATTTCCTTTTTAACCACCTCTATATCATATTTACCAGAGAAACTGCGCGCCGCTTTCTGCTTGAGATATTGGCGGATCATTCCCATTAGCTCTTCATTATCGCGCATGTAAATAAACCCGCGGCTGATAATGTCTGGACTGGTCAAGAGCCGCCCCGTACCGCGCTGAACCGTCAATATGACTATAAATATACCTTCTTGACTCATGTGGATACGGTCTTTGAGCACCACTTCGCTGACTACCGCGCCAGCATCATCATACATCGTACCGCCAGAGTGAACAATGCGGCCAATTTTGTGCGCGCCATCGCTATTAAACTCAATGATATCGCCTGGATCACAAACAAATATATTTTGCCGTGGAATACCGCATTCTTTCTCGGCCAAGCGTGCATTGTGTACTAACATATGAAACTCGCCGTGATTAGGCAGATAATACTTCGGTTTGACCGCATTAATCACCCGCACGTGGTCATCGTAATAGCCGTGACCCGATAGGTGCAGCGGCCCGATACCAGTTAGGTGTGTTTTGCCATTTTGGATGATCTCGCCGCCCTCGCGCATCAGGCCATCAACTGTCCGCACCACATATTTTTCATTGCCAGGGATTGGGTTCGAGCTCAAGACCACTACGTCCGAGCCCTTAATCTTAACGTATTTGTGGGCGCCAGTCGCCATCCGGTTAAGTACCGCATTGAACTCGCCCTGACTACCAGTACAGACAATCGTTACCTTATTATCAGGCAATTTAATCAAATCTTCCATCTTAACGACGGTATCTTTCGGCACTTTAATCACACCCGAACGCAGCGCCACCTCTAGATTCTGAATCATACTAAACCCAGCAAACGCTACTTTGCGATCATGCTTTTTCGCTTCCTCGAGAAGTAGCTGAATCCGATGCAACTGGCTAGAAAAGCTACTGACAATAATCCGGCTTTTTGACCATTTATCCATCACCTCGCCCATACTGTGCTGAATGTCGAATTCACCGTGTGTATGGGTACCGTCGCTTTCACAGTTAGTCGACTCGTTCATAAACAGCAAGAAGCCTTCTTTCTCGGCGATTTCGCTAATCCGATTAAAATCGAATTTCTTGCCATCGACCGGATTTTCTTCAATACGCCAGTCGCCGCTCGAGAGGATATTACCAACTGGCGTCCGCACCACCACGGCAGCTGCATCTGGAATCGAGTGATTGACACGTACTAGTTCAATACTAAATGAATCACAAAGTTGTACAGTATCATGATTTTCTGGATTTAATTCATGGTATTCTGGCGTGAAAGTGCCATCTGTCTCTTCCATCGTCCGCTGCAGCATGCCAAGCGTGAACTTCGTGCCATAAACTGGTGCTGGCAATTTCGGTATGATATGCCGGAATGCGCCAATGTGGTCGAGATGGCCATGCGTAAAGACGTGCGCGCGAATCCGGTGTTTATTCTCTTCCAACCATTGGGTGTCGGGAATGATGTAATTAATACCCGGATAATCGCTGCCTGGGAACAAGAACCCCATATCAATGACGATGATATCGTTGTCGTATTCAATCGCCGTCATGTTCTTGCCGATACCCATCTCGCCGACACCGCCAATCGGAATCACCTTCAGCGTTGGCCGTGGCGCCCGCGGACGTTTCGGCTGGTCTTTTAGACTGAATTGCTTGCCACCATAGCCGTTGTATACCGATTTATTAACCGGCACATTAATCAGATGCTGGCTAGCCTGCGCATTCACACCTTCCGACATCCGCCGCTGCGCCCGAAAGACTTCGCCTTTGCGCGTAGTTGTCGCGTTCAGTACAGTATTGGTTGATTTTTGTTTAACCTGCAAAGGGCGTTTACTAGTATCATCGCCTTTGGGGGTTGCCAGTCGCCGCTGACCCATATTGTTATACTCCTTTTTTATTACAATAATCTAAAAACCAGGTAGAGAGGTACTTTTACTCGCTAGAAATCCCTCTCGTTAGTAGCTTTATTCTAGCAAACTGCCCGTATTTTGTCAAAAATGACCCTGCGCCAACTAAAATACCAGCGCCGTTTTCCCTTAAGACACTGGCATTTCCTTAGAAATTTGAAAGAGGTTTAATCGTCTCCGTCCACCGAAGTATGAGCGAATTTTCGCTTGCCGCGGTAGATAAAGAAACCGATTGTCAACAAGTTAGCCGCCAGCAAGAATCCAGCTAGCACCCACATGCTATCGCTATAGAACGAACTGCCTAAACCTCCCGAAATAGCCTGACGCAGCGCCCGAATAGAATAAGTCATCGGCACCAGCGGATTGACTGCTTGGAAAAAGCCATTGGCTGTTTGAATCGGGAATGTTCCCTCGCTTGACCCCAGCTGTAATACTAATAATACCATCGCCAAGAAACGGCCCGGATTGTCCAGCACAATCACCAACAGCGACACGATCGACATATAGACAAACGACGTCAAATAAATCGCCCCGATGAAGTTCACTGGATGATCTGGCACTAGACCCAGGCAATAAACTATGATCAGCATCAAGATTGTTGCCTGAACGAAGGCCGCTACACCAGTAACCGAAGCTTTGGCCAGCCACCAGCGAAAAGCGTTTTCTTGCTCGGCAAAAGTTTTGCGGATTGGATAAATAATATTCAGAGCAATCGCCCCGACAAACAAGCTCAGCGACAACACGTACGGCGCCAGCGCATAACCGTAATTCGGCACGTCGCCCTGCTTGGTCGTTTCCGACTTCACCGGACTGGCCATTTGTTGCTGAGTGGCCGCGCCAGTTGGTTGTATTTTGAGTTGCCGAGAAGCATCCGCCAATTTCGTAGCCAAAGTATCTGCGCCGTCCGCCAATTGCGACACACCATTCGTCAGTACACCAGAGCGATTATCTAACAGCCGCGCGCCATTCGCCAGCTGTTGGCTGCCAGTTTGCGCCTGCGCCAGACCACTCGCTAGCGATGACGAGCCGGCCAGCAACCGATTATTTGCCGCTCTGACGCCGTTATAGCCGTTAAGAGCAGCGGTTACATTCGGCGCCAGCTGGTTAACGCCGTTGTTCAGCGTAGAGACGCCGGTTTGCAATTGTGCTTGCTGCGTTGACAGACTTTGGGTAAGCATCCGCAAATCTTTAAGCAGCGCAGCTGCTTGCATACTAATCGTTTGCGTTTTACTAAGTGCCTGGGAAAGCTGGCTAATTTGCGGTAAAGTTATGGTTGTCGAACCACTGCCAGAAGCTACTGCCTGGCTGCCCAAGTCTTTCAACACAACACCTGCTGCTGATAAATCAGCTAAAGACGTTTGCATCGTTTGCGCCAAAGCTTGCGCTTCACTCTGCACCTTATTCTGCTGGCTGACGAGCATTGGCGATGGATTATGGACGCTGGTATTTAATTGATTAAGGCCTGCCTGCAACTGTTTCATACCGTTTGTTAGCTGCGCAACTTGCGATTCGCTTGGCAAACCGTTCGACAATTGTCCCAAACCTGCCTGCAATTGGCGCGATCCATCGCCGAGCCGCACTAAACCATTAGCCATCGCCCGCTGATTTACCGCCAATTGCCGGACACCGCCAGTATACGTCTGCGCGCCCGCTTGCAGTTGCGACAACCCGCCATGCAAAGTAGCTGCGCCGCCTGCCGCTGTTTCCAGACCATCGCCGAGCTTACCGATATTTTCCAGCACACCTTTAGCGTACGCCTGAGTAATTTGCTCAGCCACCGACGTTTTGACTTTTTCAGCCGCTTGATTACTGACCAGCGAACCGATATAGTTCTTGGCTGGCGTAGTCGTGTAGCGAATCACCGCTTGCTGCGGTTGAGCAGTAGTAATTGACGCCGCTTTTGCTGAGAAATCCGTCGGAACGGTCACCACCGCATAGAAATGTCCGCTGCTTACGCCGCTATCAGCTTGCTGTTTATTTACAAACTCCCAGCCCAAATCATGGTTATTTTTAAGTTTTTGTTCAACCGATTGCCCGATATTGACCGTTTGACCGTTCAGCTGCGCGCCCTTGTCCTCATTAACAAATGCCACCGGCAAGTTTTTCACCTGCCCATATGGATCCCAAATTGAACCCAAGAAAAAACCGCTGTACATAATCGGAATAAAGGAAATAACCGCCATCGACAGCAGTAATATTTTGTTTTTACAGAGGTGCTGCCACTCAGCTCGCACCATATTGACGCGGCGCCTGCTTGACAGCCGCTTTAGTTTTTCAACCATACATTACCTCCTTGACAACATCTGCTAACGTTACCGTCTTTAGATATTCGCTCCACTTCTCTTGCGCCTCGGAAAAGACTTTTTCAATCATATTCATGCCAATTTCCACCTGGCGAGGCCGCGATGCAAACACCCTCTCGACAATTCCCTGAGGCTGAAAAAACGGCGCTTCGCCTTCAATCGCCAACACCACGTCATGCAGCGTCACTTGGCTCATTCCCCTAGCTAAAATAAAGCCGCCGCCAGCGCCCTGCGTTGAAGTAATCAACCGCGCTACCACCAGCTTGCGGCTAATTTTCTTCAAGTACGTCGGCGATACTGCCATTTTTTCCGCCAAAGTGTCATTAGTCATCGGCGCTTTTCGCTGGGGATCAGCTAAAATCGCCATAATACAGCATGCTTGTTCAACAGCTCCCGATAGTTTCATATTAGTCCTTCCGTAAATTAGATATAGTGGATATCGATTATCCACTATACTACGGTTGCTTAGTTTTTGCAAGAGTTTAATAAACGAATTGGGAATAAGCCCTGGCTTTTGAGCAGATATCTATAGGTTGCCAGTGTGTCAATCTTACGATTCAGGACTATCCTGCTGCACAAACGCCGCCGCCCGCATAAAATCGTCAATCAACGTCTGGCGCATACCGCCATTATACAGCGCCGCCGCTGGATGATACAGCGGAATCACCACAAATTCCAATTCATGCAAACGCACCCGCCGCGGCTGCCCGTGGTCCTGGCTGATCCGCAGTCCAGGAATAAAACCGCCGCCGCTGTGCCGCCCCAATGTTAACACCGCTTTTGGCTGAATAATTTCTAATTGCCGCATCAAATACGGCCAAAACTGGCGTTTCTCCTCTGGCAGCGGATCGCGGTTATTTGGCGGCCGATACTTCACAATGTTGGTAATATAAACGTCTGAGCGCTGCAAACCAGCTGCCGCCAGCATCTCGTCGAGGAATTTACCCGCCGCACCGACGAACGGCTTGCCCTGCAGATCCTCATTCTTACCCGGTGCTTCGCCAATGAATACGATATCAGCATCAGCATTGCCATCGCCCATCACCAGCTGCGTCGCTTGAGCCGCTAATTCCGAACAAATACCAGCTTCTATGATTTCTACCGCCAAGGCGTCTAATTCAGCTTGCTTATCCATAATTACATTTTACCAAAATAGTACCCTCTGCTGATACAGAGGGTACTACCGGCGCGGCGAATATTAACGCAGTGCAGTTAATTTTTGATTGACAACGCTTGAAAAGTCGTTGTAGTACCGATCCATTCCGCTATCGGTAACCTTGCGGCTAGCGTTAGTAATTAACGTATATCCAGTAGTCGACGGTTCTATTGGACGGCGCGGCCGAGCGCTGAAATTACCGCTGGTATAGGCTCTAGCGTATTCGACGTAGTATTTCTTCAACGAAGTGTAGTAATCGCTCCATTCTTTACCGAAATTAGCCACATTGCTATTATTTGATTTGCTCAGTTTCTGCATCAAGGATGTGCAATCGCCGTATTTTTGACTGACTTCCTTATCAACTTCATCTGGTTTCTTGCTTATATGGCCAAGATAAAATACGTTATCGCATTTTTTTCTGACCTCGCTATAAACCTCTACGTACTGCGACAAGCCCTCCATTTCCGGCTTAGCAACATCGTAAGCTTTCTTATACTTATCGTAAGCTTCTTTGACAGCTTTATCGTGCATAATCTTAGATTTCGATAATTTGTCGTTTAGCTCGTCGCGGCTCTTGATAGCGCTATTAACCGTTTCTTTGTAGGCTTCTGGATTACGTACAGATGAATACTGCAAACTGTTCAATTTCGAGCTTTCATCATTCATCCACGAAACGGCTTGACGGTAATCTTCCTTGCTCGGACCCATATTGAGCAGCAAAACAACCACTATTACGATAATCAGCAGTAAAAATCCAACAGAACCGCCAATTATTCCCCACAAAGCCCCCTTGCTAAGACCTTTTTTAACCGGCATTTGCGGCGGCATCGCTGGCTGCTGCTGCATAGGTGGCGCGGACATTGGAGCTGGTGGCTGCGCAGGCGGCACTGGCTGCGGCGATTCAGGTGGTTGCGGTTGATTGTTCATAGACTTCCCCTCTTTTATAAGTGTATCTCTATTAAGTATAGCAAAACTTAAGCTGTTCCGTATAGTATTCGTTTATATAGAAATATTATCGCTGTTCAATTCCCTTCATTGTCAAGCTTAGGCGCCCGCGGTTATCAATCTCTGTTAACTTAACACGTACCGTTTGACCCTCTTTCAAGACATCAGTTACTTTGCCGACTCGTTTATCCGATAGTTGTGAAATATGCAACATACCGTCAATCCCCGGCAAAATATTCACGAATGCTCCAAAGTCTTTAATACTGACGACCTTGCCTTCGTAAATTTTGCCAACTTCTGGCTCTTCGACCAGGCTTTTAATCCAGTTGAGCGCCTTCTCAATTGATTCGCCGTTCGGGCTAGCGATAGTAATTAGGCCATCCTCCTTGATATCAACCTCAGCGCCAGTCTCGCTGGTAATCTTGTTAATCACCTCGCCGCCTTTGCCGATGACAGCGCCGATTTTATCTGGATCAATTTTTAGCTTTTCAATTCGCGGCGCGTACGGGCTGAGCGCCTCGCGCGGCGCTGGCAAAATACTCAGCATATGGTCAAGAATAAATGCCCGGCCAGCCTTACTCTGTTCAATCGCTTGGCGCAGCACCGCCACCGGCAAGCCATGCACTTTCATATCCATCTGCAGCGCCGTGATACCCTTGGCTGTACCGGTCACCTTGAAATCCATATCACCGGCAAAATCCTCAGCATCGGCAATATCGCTCAGTACGTACGGTGTATCACCGTCCATCATCAGACCCATGGCAATGCCGCTAACCGGCGCCTTCAAAGGCACGCCAGCATCCATCAGCGCCAGACAACTTGAACAGGTCGCCGCCATCGACGTCGAACCGTTCTGGCTCATAATTTCAGTGACGCTGCGGATGGCGTATGGAAAGTCTTCTTCGCTTGGTAATACCGGCGTCAAGGCGCGCTCCGCCAAATAGCCGTGGCCAATCTCGCGCCGACCCGGACTGCCCATCCGCTTAACCTCGCCAACCGTATAGCCCGGCGCATTGTAATGATGCATGTAGCGCCGCTCGCCGTCGTTAACTTCCATAGTATCAACCAGCTGCGCGTAACTCAGCGGCGCCAAGGTCACGATATTCATACCCTGCGTCACGCCGCGGGTAAACAAGCTTGAGCCGTGTGCTCGCGGCAGCAAACCAACTTCTGAACTTAACGGGCGAATTTCAGTTAGTTTGCGGCCGTCTGGACGCATATTATCCTCGACGATACCGCGGCGAACATCTTTGTGTAGCGCCAAGGTGAATGCTTCATCGTACTCGTCGCGCACTTCGTCGTACTCCTCAGCATTCAAACCCAACTTTTCGGCCATCGCTTCGTGGAATGCCCAGCGAATCTCGTTAACTACTTCGTTGCGCTCCGGGTACGGCCGGCGGATTTTCTCGCCTAATTTACCGTCAACCCACGCATCAGCTGTCTGCTGAATTGTTTCGTCGGGTAAGACTAATTCATATTCTTGCGGAGTTGGCGCAACTTTGGCTGCCAATTCCCGCTGCAAGGTAATCGCCGGCTGCATCATCTGGTGCGCCCAAGCCATCGCATCGACGATCACCTCTTCTGATACTTCCTTGGCGCCAGCTTCCACCATGGTGATGCCACTCTCGATACCAGCTACTACCAAATCCAAATCAGATTGCTCACGTTCCTCGGGCGTCAAAAAGGCCTTAAACTCGCCATTCACTCGACCAACGCGTAGGCCCGCCACTGGCCCGTCAAACGGCGTACCGGTCAGCATCAGGGCGCTACTCGCCGCAATCATCGCCACCACATCCGGACGGAAATCCGGATCCATACTTAAGACCGTCGCCACGACTTGTACTTCTTGGCGGTATCCTTTCGGAAACAACGGCCGAATCGGACGGTCGATTAACCGGCCGATTAGCACCGCCTCGTCGCTGGGGCGGCCTTCGCGCTTAATAAACCGAGAACCAGAAATTTTGCCCGCCGCATAAAACCGTTCTTCATAATCAATCGACAGCGGAAAATAATCCAGCTGCACCGGCCGGCTACCTACCTGGGCACTGCCCAAGACCACCGTATCGCCGTAGCGCACCAGCACACTACCAGTCGTCCGAAAACCAACGCGATTGACCTCCAGTGTCAGCGGCCGGCCGCACAGCTCGGTGGTAACCGAAAAAATATCCTTGCCGCTCGGGTTGATAATACTCATAAAGAGCTCCTTTCTTCGCGGTAGTAACAGGGGTGAAAATTCGTCTTCGACCAGGCTATAGCGCCCTAACGCCGCAGGCGACAAATTCTCGTCTCTATCACTTCCGCGTTAACAATAACTACTTTATTATAGCAGACAACAAAGGTTATTTCATCTATATCACGTCATGCTATTGCTTTTTTATCATGTTTATGCTATAATAGAAGAATGAGCACGCTTCCTATAGTTCTGCTAAGGCGCCGCCAAGACTTCTGGCAAAAAAGCCAAGAGACCGCGAGAGAATTACGGCGAGAAGCGCATACGATCGATCCAGAACGTCCGCAGCGCGGTATCGGGCGAGCTGCGCACAATCTATTGCAATTAATGCAACAAGTTGAACATCCAACCGCTGAGACCAACCAGCAACAAGAGTTTTACAAGCTCTACGGCACCTATCGCGACTGGATTGCCGCTGCAACTACCGAAAAAGCAGCTAGAGACTCAAATAGAAGACTTTCTCCTAAAAATCGCGAAAAAATTGTTGGTATATATTCTTCTTTCAACGACTCGCTGCGCGAAATTTTTAACCGCTGGGGCACTGCTATCACGCCAGCTGACACAATGCAGCTTCTAAATAATTTTATCCCTATAGCCGACAAACCTTATTACCGTGAATTGATGGAGAATCATATAAAGGGCGTACGTACAGAATTACTAGCCGAGCTCGCTCTCGAAAATATGGGATTTGAAGTGGTCCGTGCGACTACCGAACAAGACAAGAAAGGTATTGATTATCTTATAACTGACAGCCGGGGAGAGCAAACAGCGATAGATATTAAATCTTCAAAAACAGGAGCTGATGAGGCTAATGCGCAAAACAACCTGTATGGTGATAGTACGATAGCTGTCTGCCCATTTTCGCCTAGGACCCTCAAACGTATTCACACAATTCTGCCTGCCGATCCATACGAGCAAATGCTGGGACCTTCAAAGGAAATGCTTGAAAACCTATACGATTCTGGTGTTGTAGATAACGATGAATATGCTAGAATTAAGTATAAATTAAACGAGCAGATAGCAGATATGCATGAACGAAATAGCAATCCAACGCGCACAGGGAAGAAATTAACTCATGTCTAGCGAGACTAGCTTCTTTGGGGAGGAGACCGGTTCAGAAAGCCCATGGCGGCTTACTGAGTATCACCTAGTCAATCCAGAGGAAGCATACAGAGATATCGTCGACTCAATTAGGCGCGGAGAAGGAATTATACTAGCAGCAAAAGTATCTGCCGGCATGGGAGAAGCTGCTACTCGGATTGAGGAAATTGCGGCTTCGTTTACTGAGTTAAGTCGGGCAAACGAAGCAAATTTATTTGGGACTGACAACTCACCTCAACTCGAGGCTAGAGGCGTAACCAAACACCCTAACTCTCTGGACTCAGATGATGACGATCAAAGACCTCTAACCGTTGTTCTCCAGCAAAGCGATGGTAATGATGGTAATATTAATTCCGGACACTTTTTTCTGGCAACCGAACAATATCCTTGATATTATATCTTAATACTAGCCCCTGCTAAATTAAGCTAATCGCAAGCTATTCAAACTTAATCAACGAGGAGGCCTAATGCTACAAACCGAAAGTCTATATACTGGGCGACGTATTAATGTACGCGCTATTATTTATCGCGAAGGAAAAATACTCGCCGTCAAACATCGCCGCGGCGACCAGGAATCCCCGTATTATGCCGTACCAGGCGGCGGTCTCGATCCGCACGAGTCATTAACCGAATGTTTAATCCGCGAATTACGCGAAGAAACTGGCGTGACCGCCAAACCTGGCAAACTGCTATTCATTCAGCAATTCCCATCATCGCGGGCTGGCTACGAAGAGGAATTAGAGTTCTTTTTCGCGGTCGATAATCCTAATGACTTTACCGATATTGACATTAGCCAAACAACGCATGGCGCTCAAGAATTAGCCGTTTGCGAATACATCGACCCGTCGCAATGCGTTCTCTACCCCGAATTTCTACAGCACACCGATATCGCACAGTACATCAATAGCAACCAGCCAGTTCTCGTCGTCGATAATTTCAACGAGCAGCACCAACAACTACTCTAGCGTCACGTTTTGCCGCGCCCAATCAACTGCCGCTTGCGCCCGTTTGCGCGCCTCCAAGCTCTTTCGCGGCGGGCGATCATCGCCCCACCACTGCCGCCAGGCCCAATCTGCCGGGTTGAGACATTCCAAGCAATCCATGTGGCGCAATTTACCATTCACAAACTCTTCATTGCGCTCGGTGTAGACAAGTTCGTAGCCGCACTTCTCAAGCGCTCGCCAGCTCGCCGCGTTGCCGTGGATGACTGCCGACTTAATTCGGTGCAGGCCTAGATTTTCGAAAGCATACCAGGTTTGTGCCCGGTGGCAAGCACTAGCAATCCCCTGGCCCCAATATTTCTTATCAGTGATAACTATACCGCTAGTCGCATAATGAACGTGATCTTTGGTTATTTCGGTAAGTGCCGTGTTGCCGATCAGCTGGCGCTTGTCGCCATCTATAACCCAAATACCCCAGTTTAGGCTAGTTTTGTTCTTGATCATTTCATCATACCAGACTTGCTCGGTCTCAATCGTCTGCGCTCGGTGCGCTGACAAGTATTGCGTTACCGTACCGCGCGCAAAACCCTCGACAAACACGTTTAGATTATCGCGCGCAAACGGCGCCAGTTCAACCGATAAGCCCCTATCGGTTGTTAATTTCATCATCGGCCCAAACGCCATCGCGCACTCCTTTCGCTTAATTGTGTTTACATTATACACAATTGCGGAGGTTTAGTACACAAATAGTTATAAACTATAAACTTTCAATGATACTCTGTAGATCTCTGCGAGCTTTGCCAGCAATTTTCTGCAAAGCCGAGCCACTACCTGGTTTAGTTTGCCATATCGGCGACTGCGGGTTAGCTTTTCTCACTAAGTCAGACATTGCTTGAAGAGTTTTTGCATCAACATTTAGTCCGCCTTTAGCTTTTAGCCTATCGGCTAACTCTGCCCTAACATCTTGGTCAAGAAATCCGCTATAAGCCCTCAAGAAGTCTCCCGCCCATTTGTTGGCTCTTTGTTGGCGCTCGCCAGGTTTTGTCGTATTTTGCTCTCCAGCGGCCTGTTTTCCATCTGACTTCGATACGTCTGCTTCAGATTTTACCGTATTTTTTTGATTGCCATCTGGCTGCTCTACTGGCGATGTCTTATCTTCTGCCGGATTTTTCTCGGCGGTGCGATTATTTGTGGCAGGTTTAGCTTCTGTAGTTTTCGCCTTTAGACTTTCGTTTCTAGCGGTTTCTGGCGGCGTGTTTTCTTTCGGCGCTTTAGGTTCTGGTTCGCTAGACGGCTTAGCGGCGGCAGTTTCTGCTTTCGGAATCTCGGCACGCGGCGGCAACGGTGTTTCTTCTACTTTGGGCACGGCATCGCTAGCACTGGTCTCGTGCGATACCAGCTCACTTGACTCCTCGTGTATCGCCGGCTGCTCGTATACTGCTTGCTCAACTGGCGGCCGCGAAGCATATTGGACTAGATTATCGCCTCTGTCCTTGTTATGCTCACCCCTGACAATACCATCAACCAAATCCTCTGGAACGCCTTTTGCTAACAAATCAGCGCGCCGATTGAGCATTTCATCAACACTTTGCGGCCCTCTCTCGGCGTCAGCATGCGACGGCAACTTACCAGTTATTTTCTCGCCAGTCATGAAAACCCGGCGGGTAGAAGCACGTTCGTTGGTCGGCGCTATTCCGCCGTCAGTAGCGGCTTTATAAGCCTCGCCGACCAGCAGCTGCCTGCCAGTATTCGACTCTTGGCGCGCCATAGCGGGCGGCTTATCGCCGAAAGCAATCGCCACCGCATCGCGAGCATCATTGACTTTCTCGGCCCGGCCAGCCGGCGTCCATTCGTGCGGCGTACTAAAATTATCACCATCAAGAGAGTTAGACTTAACTATCGGCTCAATACCGTACTTCTTATAGTCAAACGACTCGCCACGGCTGTTAGTCACCTCATGAGAAGATGTTGGGAAGCGTTCTTTTGTAATCATTTTTATTTTGCCGTTTACTTACCTTTTTATGCTAACACAGCTTATGCTTTTTGTCAATATTATTACTTAGATTAGTAATTTTAGCAATACGGTAGCTGCGATCTACCTTTACAAACCAAAAACCGCCTCGATACGAGACGGTTTTTGGCCCAGGCTGCACGTTTATTTGCGCAGACCGAGCTTCTCTAGCGTTGCCTTGTAGGCCTCAAAGTTCGTCTTCTCAAGGTATTTCAGCAGGCGCTTGCGCTTACCTACCATCTGAATCAGTCCGCGACGCGCCATACGGTCGTGCTTATTGGACTTGAGATGTTCAGTCACCTCTTTGATACGAGCCGTCAAGATCGAAATCTGCGCTTGCGGGCTGCCGACGTCGTTCTCGTTGACCTGAGTCAAAGCAATAGCTTTCGCTTTGTTATCCTTTGATATCATAGCTAATAACTTTAGCAGAGATACACTAATTAGTCAAGTTGTGCGAACTCCTTATCCTTATCATATCTACTACCCCATAGATTTTCTCAATATCGCTAATCGTCATCTGACGAGACTGATCTATCCAGCCCTTAATAAGTTTGGTATCTAAATAAGCAAATTTCTATGCTTCTTATGATTCAATGCCAAGATCGGCCAATTTCTGCGCTTGGCTGACTTGCCAATCGGCAATCTGCGTACGGCGCAACTCCTGGCAGTAAGCGCCCGTATTTAGCGCCTCACCTATATCAGCCGCCAGGCTACGAATATAGGTGCCGCTAGAGACATGGGCTCGAACTTTGAGTAGCGGATAAGTGTAATCAAGCAGCTCCAGCGCATAAACCGTCACTGTACGTTCTGGTATATCAACTTTTTTACCGCTGCGGGCTAATTTGTAGGCCCGCTGGCCGTTAATTTTGATAGCACTGAACGCTGGCGGACACTGCTTGATATCACCAACGAATTGCGCTAGGACGGACTTGACGACTGCTATATCCGGCTGTTTGGAGATGGATGAAACTTGAGTATCATTTTGCGGCTTACTATTTGCAACGTACGGCATAATTTCGCCTTCCGGGTCGCCAGTTGTACTAGTCTGTCCCAGCCGGAACGTCGCTTCATACACCTTATCAAGCTTGGTATAACGCATCGCGTTGCGGCATTCCTTGCCCGTAACCAAAATCAACAGGCCCGTCGCAAACGGGTCAAGCGTCCCGCAATGACCGACTTTGACTTTTTTGCCAGCCCGATGGCTAAGCACGCGGCGAACTCGCGCCACCACCCCGAAGCTAGTCATGCCTGGCGGCTTATCAATCAACATAACCCTGTCATTCATACTTCAAGTATATCAGCATACCCCGTAGCATTGGTTCTAAAATCTTTTCAGAGTCAATCTGAAGCCTGTGCGCAAACTTAAGCTTGCCCTGGAATCTTGAACTGAGCCGGATCATTTGATGTTGGTGTCGAAACTGCTGGAGCTGGCGGCGGCGGTAGAGTAGATTCTAAAGTGTCAGCTCCGACCCCGCCATTAGCTGGTACTGGCGGCAAGGATGAAAAATCTGGCAACGGCGGTAATGGCGGTAGTGGCGGCAAATCGTCAACCGCGCCAGATGGTGGCGCAGCTGAGGCTGCCAACAGAGCTGCATCAACGGCAGACCGCGCTTGGTCTTGATCTGAACTAGCAGGATTTGCGGCTGGCGCAGCTTCTACGCTAGGTGCTGGCATACTCGGCTGTACCGTTACCCCTTTCGAAGAAACCGCCTCGGGCGCCGCATCAACTGGCGCAACTTCTGATAAGACATCGCGAACTGTCGGTTCTACCTCGGTCTTATCAGCTACGGCATTAAATGGCGATTGCATTGACGGCGGCTGCGACGCCACCGCGCCGCGATCGTGGCTTAAAATGACGCGATTATGCATGTCTTTTTCAGCTTTTCTAGCTTCCTCGGCAGCCTGTTCGGTTGTCGCGTTGAAAGTACCGCCAATCGACGGTTCGCTCGGGCTAACTGGCATCGCTAGACCTGGCCCTGGCGCAAATGGAGCAACTGGCGGCAAAGCTAGATCTTCTTTGGCCGCTTCATCTACTTCTGCCGAGCTGGCAGCAATATCGCGCTGCAAATCGGCGACCGACGGCATATCTCGCCTATCAGCTTCAGGCTCAACAGCAGGAATTGATGCTAATTGTTCGGCTAATTTCTTTTCGGCGGCAGCGGCGGCATCTCGGCTGCTTCGCTTCTCTAATTCTTCATTGGCAGCCCTCAGAGCTTCGTCGGAATGGCGCCTATCAATTGCATTCTTGACGTCGTCAACATCACCAACTGGCTCGTGCGAAATCGACAATGCGCCAATGTCGCCAGAATTTTTAGACTCATCCTTTTTGGAGGATTTTTCTTCGTCCTTGCTTTTTGCTTCAGGCACTGGAATCGGCTTATCGTGCGATTCTTTGAGCTTAGTGGCAATCAGCTGCTGGTTAGCACCATCTGCCATCAATTGAGCAGCCACAGTCATCGCCGCCGAGCTAGTATGCGCATTACTGAAACGTTCAGTTGCTGCCACGATACCTGTCAAAAACGCCGTAGCGATTTGCTCGTCAATCAACCGACTTTCACCTCTTAATTCATTGGCTAACCGGCATAGAACCTCGCTATAACTACTAGCTCGCGGATTACTCCACTCCAGACTACCGAGCTGGGTTGACTCGCCAAGTGATACGCTTGCTACAACCGCATCGTGCAAAATTCGCCCATGGCTCTCGAGCGCATGATCCAAATCAGCTTCATCTTTGACGCCAATTGCCAACACCATCTCGACATTATAGTCGCCTTGGCTAAAGTCCAAATCTTTCTGGTTGATTGTCGTACGGTACGGCGTAATAAAAATCTTGACCATATCATCGACAATCTTGTAACGTAAGTGATCGGCTTTCTCCTTATCCAGCGCGATGATAAAGTCGCGCAAACTATCAACCGTACTTTCAAACGTTTTCTCGGGCTGCAGAAACTTAATCGCTGGCGGCACTGCCCCGCTAAATACTGCCGTCGCATGCTTATTTAACTTATTGATTAGCAGCGTGATGCCCAAAGCAGCGCTCAATTCGTCAACCGACGGATTGGCACTAACCGTAACGAGAATATTATTACTTTCTTTGACTTTCTCTACTATCTGGTTTAGCACGTCTGCCATATTTTATCCTATTTGTTTTTATTCGCTATAGACTTTATGTACTATAACATAAGCATCACGACAAAGTCAATACTAATTTACAAAACAAGCAAGCGCCACTTTACAAACAGAGGTGTATAAGTTATAATTGAAAACTGATTGTATATACCAAATCAATAACAGAGGTAAAGGAAATTTATGCCACTCATCAAATCAGCCGTTAAGCGAATGAAGCAGACCGCCAAGCGCCGCCAGCGTAACATCGGTATTAAGCGCGATATCAAATCTGCCACCAAGGAATTTTTGGCCAACCCTAGCGCCGCTACCCTAAGCAAAGCTCAAAGCGAGCTAGATACTGCCGTCAAGAAAGGCCTACTCAAAAAGGCAACCGTCAGCCGCCGCAAATCAGCCCTAGCCAAGGTCGCTAAAGCTGCTGGCGTCAAGCTAGAAAAGAAGGCGGCCAAACCCGCTGCTAGCACCAAGAAAACCCCTGCAAAAAAGCCAGCTGCCAAAACCACAACCAAGAAGACCGTAGCTAAAACTGCTTAATTTATACTAACGAGATTAAAACGCTCCGCAAGCCGGAGCGTTTTACTTTTGCCGCGAAGCCACCCGAAACAAAAAGTCCTCCAACGCTGCCCACGGATTGACTGATGAGGTTTTCATTTGATAATCGCGCTCCGCTGCTAATTCGGTTAATTCCGCCAAGTCCTTTGGCGACAGCTGCCGAGCAAGCGGCCGCAATTTCTTGGCAACAAACGGGTGTATGCCGAGATCAATCGTATCGCTAGTGCTAGCCGCTTCAGCCTTGGCTAATAACACCAGCTGCGACCACTGCGACCAAACTAACGGCGCCACTTTATAAACATCGTCGCTGCGGCGAAGTTCGTCAAGCGCACTCCGTAGATTTGTCGTCTCGCCGCGTACCGCCAACTCAATGATATCAAACACCGAAAACTCACGTGCTGGCGGCAAAACCGTTGCAATCGCTGCATCGTCAATTTTCACGGCATTTTTCAAGGCAGCTACAGCGTGAGTTAATTGCAATTGATCAACTTCGGCAGAACGCGATTTTTCATCGGCGACAATTGCTCGCGCTATCATATTACTAGCCTGTGTTTTCGTCAATTTTACACTGTGCTCGCTTGCATAGTCTAGCAGCCACTTTTCGGCCGCTGGACGCTGGCGATCAGTCAGCGGCATTGCTTCAACTAGCTTTGCAGTTTTTTGCAAGATTTTGAAAGTTTTGGTACGCTTATCCGGGCGCGGCTCAATCAATACCAAGTAGGTTTCTGCCGCAATATCACTAGCCCATTCGCCTAGTTTATCCCACAAATCCTTTCGTTCTGAGAGCCGTTCAATAACAATCAGCCGCCGTTCTTGAAATAAACTCAAGCCGCGCACCGTATCGGCTAATTTATTCAAATCAAGACTGCTTGCGTCGATTTTTTCGGGCCGAACGCCTAACGATTTCACCAATCGCTGTAGCTCATACTGTACACGGTAAGCGTTCGTGCCAATAATCAGATAAATCATTTAACCTCCACCTGACAGACTGGGCAAATATGCGTACCGCGGCCGCCAACTTTTAGCTTGATGATCTCCTGGTCGGGGTGGCGATGGCAGGCTTGGCCTTCGCGGCGAAACACATGAGCAAATGTCAGGTAATTCCCTTTTCGACCCTCGGCATCGACGTAATTTCTGTCGGTTGAGCCGCCTTGATCGATGCTGAGCTGCAAAATTTTTCCAAGTTCCGTAAATAATGTGTTCAATTGCTGGTCGCTGATGTTTTTTACCCGCGTCTGTGGATGAATCTGTGCCGCCCACAGTGCCTCGTCAGCGTAAATATTGCCAACCCCAGCGATCACCGCCTGGTCAAGAAACGCTGGCTTGATCATTGAGTTTTGGCGGCGGCGAATCCGCTGGATGAAATCCTCGGCGCGCGTCTGAGGATCAAGCGGCTCCGGCCCAACCTTTTGCATGAACGGCAAGTTCTTCACCTCATCAGTCGGCAGCAATTTTACCCAGCCAAACTTGCGCTGATCATTAAAAAACAGCCGCGACCCATCGGTAAAGTCAATTTGCACCCGCGTTGAGCGATCAGGTAGTTCACCAACGAGGCTATCGTTCGGATGGCCGCCAGCGAAGTTAGACACCTTGTCATCCTCGAGCATCATCGGAAAACAATCCGGGTCCCGGTGACAAGCACGCCCAGATTTTTTCCGACGATACATCGCAGGATGACAACTGCGAAACACCAACTGCCCCGTCATTTTCAAGTGTACCACCAGCGAATACTGCGTATCCAAATCAATCATCAGTACCTTTGCCCGCCGCCGCACGGCCGTCACGCGCGCGCCATACAAAAATTGCTCGACATCAGCAGGCGCATTCGGAAAGCTTTTTGGCGAGTCAAACACTGCCACTCGCGCCACCACTCGGCCCGGCAGTAACTCCGCCAACCCGCGGCGAACCGTCTCGACTTCAGGAAGTTCTGGCATTTATGCCTCCAACAGAGCGTTCAAACGCTTAATAAGCAGCTCATTATCGGTGTACTGCAACGCCATCATTCCCGCTACCTCGGCGCCTTCGCAATTTTCGACACGATCATCAATCATCACACATTCGCTAGCTGCGACACCTAAGCGGCCAGCTGTCAGCGTGAAAATTTCCGGGTTTGGTTTAGCCAGGCTTTCCTCGTACGACAACACGCGCACATCAAACATTTTTTCTAATTCGCCTGGCACAAATAGATATTCCAGCGTACCGCCGCCAACATTACTCAACATCGCTATCTTCAAATTAGTGTACTGCTGGCGTAAATTCACGATATAGTTTATCAATTCCTCGTTGCGAATCCGCTTGTACATCAAGAAATCATGCGTCTGCTGCCGTGTCCAGCCAAACAACTCAGCAATTCCCGATTCATACTCGCTGCCGCTAATAAAACCGTAATCATGCTGCTTGCTGAGGTCGCGCAGCAGTACTTTGCCCTCTGGCGCAGCCATTTTTATAAGCGTATCAATACTGCCTCCGTACAGTACGCCAAAACAATCGAAAATAACTGCTTTTATTGCCATAATTAGAAAATATTATTAAATGACGGTTTGAAATCTGGAATCTGATTGACAAAAAGAGCTTGGAGCTTCAGGGTATCAGCGTTAAGCGTACCAGGCGAGTCCTTGCAAGTTGACGTCCACAAATTAGTATCGGTATTGTCGCCATCGCGTGTCTCGAATACGTAAGCCAGCCCTTTGGTGGCGCATACGCCGCGAATATCATCGTTTGATTTGTTATCGGAGGCCTGAATGTTGACCTTGACTAGCGCATAAGTAAACTGTTCATAAGCATTGCTATTATTAGCATACTCCTTCTTGTCCAAAACTCTATCCAGATAACCTGAATAAATAACATATTTACGCGATGTTGGACTAACTGTAATCTGGTAGCTCTTGAACTCTTCATCGGCAACAATCGGACCGCGTACCGTCCAGCGCACGCTGCGAATTGGGTCTTGATTTTTGATTTTGCTCTCTAACGATTGTTCGGGAGTTTGCGGCTGCTCGGTCTTTTTATCCGGATTCAGCAATGATCGCACAAGTGTTACCAAAATGGCAATAACAACTACCACAGTAATAATAGTAATGATTATCGGTAAAATTCTCGGTCGGGATCCTCTGTACATGTTTGTATTTTAACACATTTATCACGCAGCTACGCGTACCATGGTAGAAACAGCCGTAGCACCTAAATCTTCTTCTGCGGCAGCACCTAAACCCTCTTTTTCAAGAGGCCCAGTTATTTCTCCAAAGCGTTTATTTGTATCGTCATCGTTATTATCAGCTGTTATTTCTTCAGGTCGTTTATTATCTGTATCGTTCTTTTTAGCGATTAATTCGTCAAGTGGTAAAAATTCTATACCGCGATTATCTGCTACTACTAACTTTTTACCTTTACCTTTACCTTTACCTTTACCTTTACCTTTATCTTCTTTCCAGAAAATATTAATGCTAGGCCCACCACCAGCAAGATGAAGCGTATCAACACCTTCATAGCCAATTGGCAAGAAACGATATCCTTCGCTCTTAGTTTTTTCAACTTTATATATTTCTTGATTTTCTACGTTTATTTCTGATCGATTTTTATCGCCCTCGTTAGACACACAGCGAACCACTAACCAATCATCGGATATCGTGCCGTAATTTCTGTTACTAATACCCCAAACATCACCATCCGGACCGACAAACATACCAACTAAATAACCATAATCGGCTCCCCTAAGAAACTTTTTTACGGCGTCGCCCTGCTCAATGATACGTCTTAGTTGTTGCTCGTCCTGTCTTAGCCGCTCTATACGCTCTTGCCTAGATAAAGGCCTAGCCCCTTCAAGTTTAGGGTTGCTATTTTTTGGTAACATTTTCCGTTCCACAACATCCGCCTTTTTGCTTAAGCTAACTGTAATTAGATTATACCACAGTTGCAGTTATTTGTCCATATTTGTACGGGTTTTCGCTAATTTTCAGCAAATTTTAAGTTTTTTACACTTCGCCCCAATTATTACCGATTTTGACGTCGACTTTGAGCTTAATACCGAGCTGCGGATAGATATTTTCCATAGTCTCTACCAGTATTTTGCTAACTATCTCAGCGTTTTGGCGCGGACATTCAACCATGATACTGTCATGGATTTGCAAGATTTGATGGCCGAGCGAGATATTTTTATGTACAAGCCCAGACTTGCTGCCTGAAGAGACTTGCCTTTCCGGCAAGGCGAATTCGTTCTTTTCGAATTTGCCGGTCTCTGAAGGTAGCAAATCTGGGCTTGTCATTGTCGTCAGTCGCTTCTCTACCGCCAGCATCGCTAATTTCATCAAATCCGCCTCGGTACCTTGTATCGGCATATTAGCTGCTGCGCGCTCGGCAGCCGAACGAACAGCAAAATTATTCGATCTAACATCGGGCGTCGGCCGGCGGCGGCCAAACAATGTCTGCACAAAGCCGTCATCGTGCGCTTGGCGAATCGTTCGTTCCATAAATTCTTTGATGTGCGGACGGATACGATAATATTCGTCGATGAAATGCTGCGCCTCGCCGTAACTCATATTAGCAGCAGCCGCCAAACCATGCTGGCTCATGCCGTATAATACGCCGAAATTCACCACTTTAGCGCGGCGGCGCTGTGCTGGTGTCACTTCATTAATCAGTACGTTATAAACTTCTGCTGCCGTCTTGGCGTGAATATCAACATCTGCATTAAAGTCTTCAATCATCTGTTTTTCGCCAGCCATCACCGCCGCCAGGCGCAGCTCAAATTGCGAATAATCAGCATTTACGAAAACATTGCCAGGCGCTGGCACAAAGGCATCGCGAATCTGCCGCCCCAACTCAGTACGAATCGGAATATTCTGCAAATTCGGGTTAGTACTCGATAGCCGCCCGGTCGCTGTCACGTCTTGATTGAACGTCGTGTGGATATAGCCGTTAGCGTCAGTTTGCTCTGGTAAGGCCGCCACATAGGTATTTTGTAATTTCGATAGTTCGCGGAAACGCTCGACCAACTCAATAATTGGATGTTGCCCGCGCAGCTTATCGAGTTCCTTTTGGTTGGTTGAATAACCAGTTTTGCCTTTTTTGATACCGGCTGTCGGCAAGAGCAGCTTATCAAATAGCGCGCTAGCCAACTGCGCCGGGCTGGCGACATTAAATTCATAACCGACTATATCATAAATATTTTGCTGAACCGCTGCAATCTCTTGCACTAATGATTTATTCATTTTTTCGAGTTTGCTGGCATCGATTTTGATGCCTCGAAATTCCATTTGCGCTAAAATATTAATCAGCGGAAAATCCATCGTCTGCGCCACCTGCTGGAGGTCAGCCTGCTCAACCAATGCCGACTTTTGTTGTTCATAAACTGCCCAAAGCGCTGCCATCGCCAATCTTGGGTCATCCAAAGATTCTACGCCCGCCAAATCCGCTAGTGCGCGCGATTTGCGCAAAGGATTTAACAGGAACGAGCCCTGCGCGGTATCGTGTTTAACAGCCGGTAGCCGCTGGCAGCCAGCACCGAGAAGTGTTTTGAGAAACTCCTTGGTATCGTGGCCAACTATCGAAGCTTCTGCTAAAATAGCGCTTGCTTTAGTCAGCGGCAAGTAGGCGACCTTGCCTTTTTCATGGCTCAGCCAAACCGTATCGCCATCCCAAATTACCAGTAATTCTGGCGCCATTACCAACATCGGTATGACTTTATCGCCGGATATTTCAACAGCCGGCGCAAGGATGTCGTTTCTAGTCACCTCTGAAGTACTATCGCGCATATGTTGTGGTAATTTTCGCAACAATGAGCGAAACTCCAACTTTTCGAGCAGCTCTCGCAACTTTGCCGTGTCTAAGTCGCGTACGTCCATCGCCGCCAAATCGAGTTTCACTGGAGCATCCGTAAACAACCGCGCCAATTCCCTACTCATATAAGCAGATTTTTTGCCAGCTTCTAATTTACGGCGCAAACTGTCTTTAATCTGCCATAGATTCTCATAAACACCGTCTAGCGTTTCAAATTGCTGTAGTAATTTGACAGCTGTCTTCTCGCCGACCCCTGGCACCCCAGGGATATTATCCGACGAATCGCCTTTCAAGCTTTTCAAGTCGAGAAATTGGCCAATCCGAATACCGTAGCGCTTTTCAAACGCTGGAATGTCAAATTTATCAATGTTAGTCAGGCCTTTTTTGAGCGCATAAAGATACGTATTTTGGTCGAGAATTTGCAGCGCGTCCAAGTCGCTAGTAATCAAATATGTTTCGATGCTGCCGTGCTGTTCAGCCTGCTTGTCTAGCGTTGCCATAATATCATCAGCTTCATAATCATCAAATTCATACAGCGGCCAGCCAAAAGCCGCCAGTAGCTCGTGCAAAATCGGAATCTGCGCATAAAAATCTGGCGGTGCTGGCTTGCGCCCGGCCTTATACTCAGAGTAAATCGCCAACCGGCGGCGAATATTCGTTCCTCGTTTATCCCACGCTACGCAAACATAATCAGGCTCAAGCTGCTTGATTAATTCTAAGCTCAGCGCCGCGAAACCATACACGCCGCCTGTCGGTGTCCCGTCTGCGGTCGACAACCCAGGCATAGCATAGTAGCCGCGATAGAACACGCTTTTACCGTCGATAATCACTAAGCGTTTGGCCATATTTATATTATACGCTATCTAAGGGCCGTTACTTACAAGCGAATATAGCCATAATCATGTATACTAAGGTTATGACATCACAAGAAAAACCAGCCAAGATTTTGGCATTTGTCGGGTTGCCTGGCGCCGGCAAAACCGAAGCAACCAATTTCGTAGCCGCCAAAGGTTTTCCCAAAATCTACGGCGGCGGCATTTTGTACGACGAAATGCGCGCTCGAGGCGTTGAAATCACGCCCGAATCGCAAGCCGAATTTCGCAAACAGTGGCGCGAACGTGACGGCAAAGACGTTATCATCCGCCGTGCCGCCGAACAATTACACCGCTTAATTGATGCTGGCCAGCATCGTTTATTGTTCGACGGGCTCTATTCTTGGACAGAGTACAAGTTCCTCAAACACGAGTTTCCTGGCGAGCTCATCGTTGCTGCCATTGTCGCACCAAAACATTTGCGCCACCGCCGTCTCGCAACTCGTCCCGAGCGGCCATTCACCGCCGAACAAGCCAACCAGCGCGACTGGTCAGAGATTGAAGATATCGAAAAAGGCGGACCAATAGCTATCGCTGATTATTATTTAATTAACGACAGCGATATCACTGCGCTATACGCCAAGATTAATTCGCTACTCAGTACAACTGGTTTCGTTAACGTATAGCACCTAAAACCAAAACTATTGCAAGTAAGTATAAAGTTTTTTAGCGTCTTTATGTTTGCGTAGCTTCGCTAGCGCCTTAGCTTCAATCTGGCGAATTCGCTCGCGCGTCACCGCAAATTCCTGACCAACCTCTTCAAGTGTATGGCTCTTGCCGCTATCTAATCCAAAGCGCATCCGGACGATCTTTTGTTCGCGATCGCTCAGCGTACCTAGCAAATCTTTAACTTGTTCCTTTAACAGCTGGTTCGAGGCCGATTCCTCTGGACTAATTGTACCTTCATCCTCAATGAAATCGCCCAGCACCGACTCGCCTTCATCATCGCCGTCGCGACCGACGCCAGCATCCAAGCTCGAAATGTCCTGCTTGATCTTCATGACATATTCGACTTTTTCTGGTTCCATCTCTAGCTCTTTAGCTAGCTCTTCAATCGTTGGCTCGCGATTCAGCTCCTGCGTCATGCGCCGCTGCGTACGCAGCAATTTGTTGATAGTTTCCACCATATGAACTGGAATACGAATCGTTCGCGCCTGATCAGCAATCGCCCGGGTAATCGCCTGGCGAATCCACCAGGTGGCATAAGTCGAGAATTTAAAGCCTTTATCCGGATCAAATTTTTCAACCGCGCGCAACAAACCAGTGTGGCCTTCTTGAATCAAATCCAAGAAGTCTAAGCCACGGCCCGAATACCGCTTAGCGATCGAGACCACCAGACGCATATTCGCCTCGGCCATCTTGTCTTTGGCTTTTTTGTCGCCTTCTTTAACGCGTTTTGCCAATTCCAGTTCTTCTTCGGCGCTCAGCAGCGGGATTTTGCCAATCTCGCGCAAATGCAGCCGCACTGAGTCGTCCGAAATATCGTCGAAATATTGATTAGCATTGAGTACATCTTCAGGAGTATCTTCGTCCATCAAATCGTTGATATCAGGCTCATTGATGTCCTGATCTTGTATATTGTCGTCAGATGGCTTCTGCGCTTGGTCGTCGTTTGTCACGAGCTTTCTCCTTGATTATGTTATTGAGTGCCGCGCGCAACTCTCTAGCCGCTGCCTCATCGCCAGCAGCTTCAGCGTCGCGTAACTTAGCTAATAATTCTTGTTGAGTTTGTTTATTATGTTTATCCTCTTTATCCCGCAGCAGTTGGCACATCGCGATATAGCGATCGCCGCTATCCCATGCTGCATAACGCTCCTCAGCGCGCAATGATACCATTTTTACATAAATATCAGCTTTTTGCAACTTTTTAGGGCGATTTTGCGAATCGTCTTCTTCGAGGAGTACCGTCGCTAATAGTTCTCGCTCAGCGCTGCTCCACTGCTGGCGGCCAGCGCGGCGCAATTCTTCCAAGCATCTAGCATCATAAAGTGCCAAAGCCAAAATGTTATCCTCTAGCACCGCCTGTTCGTTCTTAATAATCGATGTATTTGCAACAACAGGTTTGAAAGTTTGTTTCTTGACTGGCTCGCCAGCTAATTTTTGGCGAACCGCCTCCTCGCTGGTATGCGACATAGTAGCTATCCGCTTGATATAGTATTCGCGCTCGACGGGGTCAGCTAGCCCGCGCACTATTCGCAGCGCTGCCGTAGTAAAAGTTCGCCGGCCGACCGCTGTATTCAAATCACAGCGCTCGGCATGCTGGCGCAACACCCATTCGACAGCCGGCTCGTTGCGAGTTACCGCTTCGCGCCACGCCTGAACACTCGATTTGATCAATTCATCTGGATCTTTAGCGCCATCTGGCAACGAAATAATCGTCAGCTCAACGCCCTCGTGCGAAGCCAGCTCAATTGCCCGCTCGGTCGCTGCCACACCCGCTTTATCGCTATCATAACAGAGGCGAACATCGCTAGTCAGCCGTTTGACCGCTTTGAGATGATTTTCAGTCATCGACGTGCCAGCGGTCGCGACTGTTTGCGCTACACCCGCTTGGTGGCTGCTAACTACATCCAAATTTCCCTCAACCATCACTACGAAGCCACTTTTGCGGATCGCCTCTTTGGCTTGGCTCAACGCGAAAATATGACGACCCTTATCATATAGTAATGTCTGCGGCGTATTCAGATATTTCGGCGCATTCGGCACATTGCCAATAATCCGCCCGGTAAAGCCAATTACTTGCCCGCCCTGATCCATCAACGGAATCATCATTCGACCGCGAAACAAATCCTTGCCATAGCGGTTTAATAGCCCCGCGTCGTTAATCTCTCGCTTAGTAAAACCTCTTTTTTCGAGCGCCGCTAGCAACGCCGTGCCGCTATCCGGCGCATAACCAATCTGAAAATCTTGAACAGTTTGCCGCGACAATCCTCGCTGCTTAAAAACATATTCAATCGCCTGCTGGCTACGCAATAAACTCTGTTGGAAATATCGTGCTGCTAGCTCGTTGGCTGCCAACAGCCGCTTTTTGTAGGCGCTGCGCTTCTTGGCACCAGCCGATTGATATTCGCTGAGATCAACCCCAGCTTTGCGCGCTAAAAATTCCATCGCCTGGCGAAAATCCATCCCCTCGGCCTCCATTACAAAAGCGAAGACGTCGCCGCCTTTGTTGCTCGAGAAATCATGCCAAATATTTTTTTCAGGACTTACGAAAAAGCTAGGCGTTTTCTCGCCAGTAAACGGACTTAACCCCTTATAGCTGCGCCCTGCCCGCTTTAGCTCAACATATTCGCCAATCACATCTTCGATATTGAGCCGCGAGCGAATTTCCTCCTTGGCATCCATACATTTTAGTATATCACTCTTTACCTCTGTTATCGGTTGTGGTTAAATATAGATATGAATCAGGACCCGTACACCAATCCGCAACAACCGTATTCGCAGGGTTCTGCTAATAATTTACCGCCAGAAAACCCGCAGCAGCCAGCCGCACCGTACAATCAAGTCTACGGCCAGCAAACACCACAGCAGCAAACGGCGCCTAATCTGTATTACAATAGCCAAGCCGCCCAGCCGCAGCAGCCGGCATACCCGCAGCAAACATCCAGCCTGGCAGCTAATCAGCCTGATCAACTACCGCAAATTAACCAAACCGCGCCATCGTACGACACAGGACCGCAGCCGCTAAGCACCTTCCCAGTTTACGCCAGCAGCTCGGATGATGATTATAATACTGTTGACTACCTTAACCGCATCGCTCCGCAAGAACAGCACACCATCAATCGAATCGCTATATTTGCGCTCATTGGCACTGTTATTGCTAGCGTTATCATCATTTTGATTCTAATCATCAACCCTGGCGCATCTGATGCCAACAGTCTAATCCAGCCGATCCGCGACCGCACTGATACACTGAACAAAGTCGTCGATGAAAACGAAGGCCGCCTGACGCAGACTGAAATTGCCGAGGCCAACACTGCGCTCAACAGCACCCTGACGACCATGCAGACCCGGCTAGACGCCATCATCAAAGAGCGCAAAATCCAGAAAAAATCCTCTAGTACCGAAAAAAGCTACCTAGAAGCCCTGCAGAAAAAGCTCAACGATTCCTACCAAAAAGGCAAGCTCGACAGTAGCTACGCCACCGCCATGACTTACGAATTAACCATTTTAAAGTCGCAACTCAACAAGCTTAAAAAGGTTAGCGACTCCAAATCAATCCGCTCGTTCTGCGACGAATCCATCAATAATATCAATGTTATTCTCAAAGCTTACCACGACTTCGCTTCAACCAAGCAGTAGCAGCTATTCCGTCACCAGCCGATAACTTAACCGCGCCAGATCAAAAAGTTCTTCGTCACTGAGCTGGCCGCTGCAAATCACCGTAATCCAGTGTTTTTTATTGAGATGAAAGCCTAGCTGAACCGATTCGTATTTTTGTTGTAACTTTAACGACAATTGCGGATCGCATTTCAAGCTAATCCGCAACGGCTTTGAACCCTCGGCTATCAACGCAAACATCTTTTCGCTTTGGCCAGCATCTTTGCGGCCGACTTTGTACACAGCCACTTTATCGCCAAACGGATAGTCCAACCAGGCGCCTGGCAAACTTAGCAAAAACTCTTCAAACTGTTGGTGCGTCATAGCCATTTGCTCCGTATAAAGTATATCAGCATCGATATTGGCAAGATGACCAGCAGCGCCATCGTTATCCAAAACATTACATCGCTATGAAACGGCAGCTGCGAAAAATTCATGCCTGCCAGACCCGTCAAAAAAGACATTGGCATAAATATCGTCGTTACAATCGTCAAACGCTTCATTACATCATTCATTCGATTAGACACCACCGACAAATACATATCCAGCGCACTAGTCAATAGATCGCGCATGGTATCGATTAGCTCGTGCACGCGCCAAGCGTAATCGTAGCTGTCGCGCGCATAAATCGCGCACTTTTCGTCGAAAATACCATACCGACCATTACTCAAACCATTTAGCATATTCATCAGCGGCAAAATCACTTTGCGCAAATCCGCCAATTGGCGCTTATACACAAAAAGCTGCTGCAACTGATGCTTACCCGGATCGCGAATCATTGTATCTTCTAATTGATCGGTTACGTCGTCAATTGAATTAAGAATCGGCATATACTGCTCGACTGTAAATTGAATCATCGTTGCTGCGATTAGCGACGGCGACAGAGCGCCTGGCCGGTACGCTTCAATCCGCTCGGTAACCTCGCTATCTAATTCGTCGCGGTGCAAGGTGATAACTTTGTTTTTACTGAGCAAAATCGTCAACCCTTGCCAATGGACATTGCGGCGTTCAATACTGGGGATTTCTGCCTTAATCAGTAGCCAATCGCCGCCTTCGACCGCTTGCGGCAGCCAACGGTTTTCAATCAAAATCCGCCGCTGCAACTCCGATAAGTTTAATTTTTCAATTAAGCTTTGCCGCACTTCTAGCGAATCCTCGCTGATATCATGCCATATTTTATCTGTCACGCTTTCACCTTTTTTAAATAATACTTCAGCTCCATGATGCTGCCGCGGATGTCCTCCAGCGCTCGGTGATCTTCTGGTTTGGCGAATTTCTTGCCATATTTGCCCTCAAACACCACTTTCCAGGCACTGACATCCAACATCCGGTAGTGTAGTCTTTTTGACAACGTAGGCCACCATTGGTCAATAAACCGCCGGTCTTGGTGAATTGAATTACCGCCTAGTAAAATCCGCGGCTCATCCGCAAAATGTTCATCACAAAACGCCAGCAAATCACACTCCACCTCGGCCAACGGCTTGCCCGAGGCGTTTTGTTCCTCCAAACCGCGGCGCGCCTCCGGATGTTCATTCCAAAAGCCAGCATTTCGATCAAGCAATTTCCTTAGTTTCTCTGGGTCGTGTTGTACAACTCCCTCATATGTCGCAATTTCCGTAAAATCCCAATCCGTCGCGATCGCCGCCACCTCCAAAATCTCATCATGCACCGGATCTAGCCCGGTCATCTCCAAATCCATCCACAGAATTTTTTTCGGCTTGAAACTGGCTTTCATACTTCTAGTATACTACTTTTTGGCATCGTAGTAATCTTGCAAAAACTGTTCTGGCGCCTGCTACAGCAAGCGCTCTAATACAAAGAAATACCCCTCCTGGCGCGAAGAGGGGTCTGCCGCCCCAGCGGAAGTTGCGGCCAAGAAAGGCCAGACAACCCCCGCCGGGGCGGGGTGGGAGGGGGTCATCACCTAAGCGCAGCCGCCCCCTCCCTCAGCCGACGGATGAACTCCCAGGGATCGACCCCTGGGTACGTCAACTTCACTTCTGTTGCAGAAGTGGAATTGACGTAATAAATGGCCTTCCGGGGGTTACCATTCCCCCAAAAGACTACTTTAATCCTGATGGAGCCGCCCGAAAGCGGCTTCATCAGGATATTCATCTCAACACCAGGACGGCTCACGCCGTCCTGGTAAATGAAGCTCCACCCCCCCTCTCCTAGGGAAAAACAGGGGGTAGGGAAGATGTCAAGCACCTTCCCTACCAAGTATGGAATAGGGGGGAGCTCCTGCTCCTGCTCCTCCTCCTCGACCATCTCTGGCCTCCTTTCTGCCCCATCTGGGGCAATAGTGGAGCTTGATCTGTTACCAAGCCCTCTTTAGCGCCGTGAAAACCACCATTTCACAGTACTCAAGAGAGCTCGGATTCTGCCGTCTATATTCTAAAATGCGCCAGAGGCCGATCATCAACCAGCCCCTCGTTACTATTATAACACACTGTTGTAGGTATTACTAGAATATTTACCAATATAATATCCCGATTTGAATGCATGATAAATACACGTAAGAGCCTCTCGTGTTATACTAAACCCATGACCAAACGTATTCTCCTCAAACTCTCTGGCGAGCAGCTCCAGGGCGAGTTCGCCAGCGGTTTTGACCCCGCTCGCGCCCGCTGGATCGCTGAACAAATCAAACCAGCGCTAGAAACTGGCGCCGAAGTCGTCATCATGGTCGGCGGCGGCAATTATGTCCGCGGCAACCAAATCATCGGCCACGGCATCCAGCCTGTCTCAGCCCATAATATCGGCATGCTCTCTACCCTGATGAACGCCATAGCTCTAGCTGACGTTTTCAACGACGCTGACTTGCCGACCCGCGCCCTGTCCACCGTCGAAATCAATCAATTTATCGACCAATACACCTTTCGCCGCGCCCTCAGCCACATTCAAAAAGGCCGCGTGGTCATCGTTGCCTGCGGTACTGGCCGGCCGTTCCTAACCACTGACACTGCCGCCCTGAACCTAGCTTTAGAAATGCAATGCGATGTTGTGATTAAAACAACGAAAGTTGATGGCGTGTACGATAAAGATCCTACCAAATTCCCTGACGCCACCAAATTTGATAAGCTCAGCTATCACGACGCTCTAACCAACCCTGATATCACCGTCATGGACAAAGCTGCCATCGGCCTGGCTATGGACGAACATATCCCGGTTATTATCTGCGACCTCCTCACCGACGGTAATATCGCCCGAGCCGCCCGCGGCGAAACAGTCGGTACGCTGATTAGCTAGCATTTAATACCGCCGAGGCAAGTCGCCGCAATGACCGCCGCTCTCATCAAGTCGCGGCCGAGCCTCAAAAACGTTAATCTTTCTTCTTATCTAATTTATCCAGCTTGAAAAAGTGCACAATCGCATACACCACAAAGGCCACCGCCAACAGCGTAATCAGCGAACTGACAAACGCGCCGTAGAGAAATTCAGCTTTGCGACCAGCAATTTCGACGGTAAACGATGCCGCCTGCAAGCCTTTTTGCGAGCCGACAATCAGCTGTACTAGCGGGTCAATAAACGCTGTCACCAACTTCTTCACCGTATCGCCAGCTGCCGTACCGATCGCCAGACCAACTGCTAGTCCGACTATACCCTGCTCACGGATAAAATTAACGAAACCGCCCATATGGGTGTCTTTAACTATTGTTTGCGCCAATTTTTTGTCAGCTAGCTTTTTGGCAGTTGATTTTTTGGCTTTTTTGACTGTTTCTGATGGCATTTAGCCTCCTTTAACTGTTTGATTATAACCTGGTTTCTTGTGATAAATCGCTCGTATTAGCTTATTCCGCGACCTTACAACGTAACCCTACAAGCGCTCCGGCGCCGCAATACCCAAAATCGTCAAACCAGCCTTCAAAATATCCGCGTACACTGCCACCAAACCAACACGGTGCGCTTCTTTGTCGCTGCCAACAACTTGGTTCTTCTCATAGTAGCGGTTGAATTCTTGTGCCAACTCAAACAAATAGGCGCAGATATGATGCGGCTCTAAGCTTTCGGTAGCGCGGTTAACCGCCTCGGCGTATTCACTCATTTTCCTAACTAACAGCCGGTCTTCGTTGAACAATTCTGTCGGAAATGTAACTGCTTGCTCAGATTTTGCCAAAATACCCCGCGCCCGAGCGTGCGCGTATTGCAAGTAGCTACCAGTGTTACCCGTCAAGCTAACCGCGTCATTGATGTCAAACACTACGTCGCTACCGATTTTCACTTTCAAAAATTGATAGCGCAGCGCACCCGCTACCACCTCGTCGGTCGGCTCGCCGCCAGCTTGGGTGATGGCTTTCTTGAACTCGTTAAACAGCCAGTCAATGGTAATCACCTCGCCGGTACGCGAACTCATCTTGCCGGTCGTTAGTTTAACCAGGCCAGTCGCATAATTAAACAATTTACCTTTCAATTCTGGAATTGCTAATTCACTAGCAGCGATCACCCCGCGGAAATACGCCGCCTGCTCTTCGCCATTGACAGTAATCGACAAGTCCAAGTTTGGATAATCTTGATGCTTCAGCTGGATTAACCCCATATCGTGCGCACCATACAATCCATTGCCGTGTGAACCGATAAATATGTTATCAAATGCACCATACTGGCTGCCCTTGAAAATATACGCGCCGTCCGACTTGGTAAAGACCTCTGGGGTTTTTGCTTTAATCAAGGCCTTGCCTGGCACTTCGGTTTCACTCTCAACATAACGCCGCTCAATTGGCACATTCCCCAGCCGCGCCACATTGGCGTCAATCTCATCAAAGCTCCACTGCTTGCACGTTTCGTAAACTTTCTTATACAGCGGGTCGTCCAGCACAAATGACTGTTTGGCCAGCTCGTCAATTTCCGCCTTGGCTTCCGGCGATTCCTTGGCTGCCCGCGCCCCTTCAACGTACATACGGCTCATAAACTCGTTGCGCTTATCAGCCGGAATAGCGTCTAACTTGCTGACATCGCCGTCAATTTCGCGAAGAATCGCCCACATACTCTTGCCGACGTGCGTGCCGACATCGCCGTGGTAACTGACCCGATGCACCGCCGCGCCGTCCACCGCCAGCAAGTTCGCTATGGTATCCGCCAAAATCGAGTTCAGCGCGTGGCCGATGTGCATGGCTTTAAACGGATTTGGACAATTGGTCTCAATGACCACTGTTTTTCCTGCACGATTAGTCGCTGGCCGCACTTTCAGCAATTCCAACACCGCTTGGTCGCTTAACGTCACGTTGATGAAGCCCGGCCCAGCCACACTGACATCACTAAATTCCTCACGACCACGCAGCTCCTCGGCAATCGCCTCGGCAATTTCGCGCGGGTTTTTGCCCAAGGGTTTTGCTAACTGCAACGCCGCATTCGTCGCAAAGTCGCCAAACTTCGGGTCGGGGCGCGTTAACTGTACATCAACCTGCTGCTGATACAGTTTGTCAATTATTTTCTTCAGTGTAATAACACAATCAATCATAGACCATATTATAACACTTTTTTGCTACAGTTAATCTTCCGTGCCGTCAAAATCTGGCTGACGATACACCGATACTGGCGTAATATTACGAGCATGATCCGATTGCAGCACCGCTCGCAACATCGCTGTATCGTCGCTGCTCTCGTCATAAGCTGGCTCGAAATCTTCTACTTTTTGTTTTTCTTCTTCTGCCATATTCTCATATTAGCATAACTAGTATAATTTGTCAAGATACAGCCGCTCTAATCAGTCCAGCAAACAGCGGATGCGGCCGCATTGGCCGCGAACGAAACTCAGGGTGCGCTTGCGTTGCGACAAAATAGCGGCAATTTGGCGCCTCGACAAATTCGACTAGCCGCCCGTCTGGCGACAAGCCCGACACCGCCACGCCGCCACGAGCAATCTCATCTAGAAACTGCTGGTTCACCTCATATCGGTGGCGGTGGCGCTCCTCGGTGTGATCCGACTGATATACTTTGGAAGCAAGCGACCCTGGCGTGAATACTGCCGGATAATTGCCCAGCCGCAACGTACCGCCAGTCGACTCTTTGCCCTCTTGGCCAGGCATAATATACACCACATCGTGCGTCGTAGCATCATCAAACTCCGTGCTATTAGCATCGTCGAGCCCAGCTCGCCGCGCTGCCGCAATTACCGCTGTCTGCAAACCTAAGCAAATCCCCAAATACGGCACATCGCGCTCAAGCGCATACTGCGCTGCCGCAATCTTGCCTTCAATCCCGCGCGGGCCAAAGCCGCCTGGCACCAGCAGAGCATCAACCGTCTCGAAATCGCGCTCGGTAACTGTTTCGGCATTGAGCCACTTGATATGCAAACCAACATTTTCATGCCAAGCCGCACTCTTGAGCGCCTCGGTCACCGATAGATAAGTATCCTTGTTTTCCATATACTTAGCAACTAAACCGACAGTCACGATATCGGTTGGCTTTTTGCTTTGCAATTGAGTTAACGCTTGCCATTTCGCGAGATTCGGCTGAGCAAAATTACCAGTGAACTTATCAAGAATCGTCATCAGCGGGCTAGCGGCTATCCGCTCGGGAATCATAAATACGGTATCGAGATTTGGCAGCATCAACACGCCCGGCAAGTCAACGCCACCGTACAAAGCAATTTTTTGAGCAACCGACTCAGGCGCCGGCTCGTCGCTGCGGACAACCACAATCTCTGGCACAATACCGAAACCGCGCAAATCGTTTAAGGCATTTTGCGCCGGCTTGCTCTTGAACTCTTTACTAGTATCAATAAACGGCACATAAACCACATGCGCATATAAGCAGCGTTCCTTACCGATTTTGTGAGCAAATTCGCGGATCGCTTCAATGAAACTCAGCCCTTCATAATCGCCCACCGTGCCGCCGATTTCTACGATGTGCACATCGCTGCCTTCGCCAGCCGCAATAATTGACTCTTGAATGGCATGTGTTAAGTGCGGGATTAGCTGGACAGTTTTGCCGTGAAACTTACCGGCGCGTTCGTCGGTAATCAATTCTGAGAGTAAGCGTCCCGCCAGAGTGGCGTTTTTCTGCGTCAATTCTATATCTAGAAACCGCTCGTAATGCCCGAGGTCTAAGTCGGTTTCAGCGCCGTCGCGCGTCACGAAGCATTCGCCGTGCTCTGCCGGATTAAGCAAACCCGCATCCACATTGAGATACGGGTCGCATTTCTGAATTGAGACTTTGATACCTTTGGCCTGGAGAACCGCGCCGATGCTCGCAGCGGTAATTCCCTTCCCTACCCCCGAGAGAACGCCGCCAGTTACAAAGATATATTTTGTCTGTTTGCCCATGTATGATTGCTCTTTCATGGGCCCTTATTATAGCATAACCGCTTAGAGTACGCTATATGTAGCGTGTCTATTGACAGCCCTCGCACATAGTTAGTGTTGCTGGATCAATTGGCGCTGATGGTAGGCCGTCAGCTTCAGCTTTTTGATCGGCTTCAGCCTGTGCTTTGGCTATCTCGCGTTCAATTGCCTCGAGTTTTTCCTCGAGCGTCATGTCGTCGTTAATTATCGCTGATGGATTCATTATTTCCCCCTTTGCTTATATTCATTATAGGCTAATAAGCCGCTTATTCAATTACTAAAACTGCTACTTTACGGTGTTGACTTCATAATTCGTATTGGTGCTTTCAAAGAAATTGACTAATTCAAGCGTATCGTTGGCCGCCGCCATCCACTTGGCTGGATTTGCTACGTTATACTCTTTCTCGAAACCCAGTTCTTCCAGGCGGCGGTCAGTCATGAACTTAACATACTGGTTCACGTAATCCGCGTTCAAGCCCAAGATACCCTTTGGCAGCATGTCTTTGTTGTAAGCCTCCTCAAGCGCCACCGCCTGCAAAATCAGATCGCGAATCTCGTCGGCAAATTCTTGCGTCTGCAAATCTGGGTTCTCGTCAAGAATTGTCAACAGCAGGTTAATACCGAAAGTTAAATGCAGATTTTCATCCTTGGTAATCCAATCTAGCAAACTGCCGACATTACGCAGCAAATTGCGCCGGCGAAAACTCATGCCAACCATAAAACCGCTATAAAACCAAATACCCTCGAGCACAATATTATAAGCTACCAGATTGCGCACAAAATCTTTTTTGCCCTCGGTAGTAGTAACATCCAGTTTATCATTCAGCATGCGGCCGACGTACTTGGTCTGAAAGTCAGATTTGTCTTTCAGGCTTTTCTTACCGTAGCCTGCTGCGTAAATTTCTTGGCGATCAAACGGAAACGTTTCGATAATGTATTCAAATGTCATAAAGTGGTTAGCTTCTTCCCACATCTGCTTCGATAGATACAAGTGCGCCTCGGCGGCATTGACGTACGGATAAATACCAAAAGCTAACGACTTATTGATAAGCAGTTCATTTGGGTTTAAGTAACTAATCACCGTTTTCAGCGCATGTTTTTCGTCGTCGGTCAGCTTCTCGAACGCTGCCAGATCTTGCACTAGCTGTACTTCGTTCGGGAACCAAGTATTAGCCACTGCTTGGTTGTATAAATCCATCGCCCACTGGTAGCGAACTGGCTTGAGCTGCAGGCCGTCGCGCAGGCCTGATCCCAAAATACCTTGCGGTTGCGTTGTTTGCGACATAATTTCCTCCTTTATATAATTATTGTGATTTTAGCAACGTTTATGATTGTTTGCGCCGAGCAAAACCGAAACCGCTTACCCTTTTAGCGCTGTCGGTACGAACTTTCTGTACCGATTGCGACGTGACGGTGGTTTGCTCGGATTGGTGGCGCGGCTTGACATGCAGATAATATGTCGTTTTCAAGCCGCGGCGCCACGCTTCTGAATAGATTTCGATATATTCATCAATATCGCGCGATTCTAGGTACATATTACGGCTAATCGCTTGGTCGACCCATTTTTGCGCTCGCGCCGCTACCTCGATAAAGGCGTATGGGCTCAGCTGAAAACTAGTTTTGTAGACATCGCGGACTGCTTGCGGAATTTGTTCGAAACCTTGGATATCACCCTGATTCGCCAGCAAGTCGTCTTTGAGCGATTCCCACAGATTAAGTTGTTTGAGTTTACGCACTAAATTAGCATTAACCTCTAGGAATTTGCCGTTGAGCGTACTACGGCTAAAAATTTGGCTAAACTGCGGGTCAAGTCCCGGCGTCGTACCTGCTACATGCGAGATATTAGCAGTCGGTGCGATCGCCATCAAAGTTGCGTTACGCATACCTTTTTTGACTTTTTGGCGCAGCGCTTCCCAATCCAGGCGCGATTTACTATCAATTTTTACCTTAACGCCGCGCTCTGTTGTAAGTTTATCAACAGTATCGATAGGTAATAAACCCTTGCTCCAGACGCTGCCAGCAAAGTTCGGATAGCTGCCGCGCTCAGCTGCGAGATTAGCAGATTCATCAATGGCATGGTAGCTGATAAATTCAGTTAGCTGGTCAACCAGATCGTAGGCAGCTTCGCTTTCATAACTAATCTCTAGCTTCTCCAAAACATCCGATAACCCCATATAGCCGAGCCCCAGCGCCCGATTCTGCTCATTGCTATGCATAGCTTCGGTAACTGGCGTGTTCGTAATGTCAATCAAGTTATCTAACTGGCGCGTTGCGGAGCGCACTGATACCGCCAAACGATCCCAATCCCAAGTCTTATCAGCATTGAGAAAAGCCGACAAATTCATACTAACCAGGTTGCAAGTCGCAATATTGTTTTCGTCCTCGGGCAAAGTTATTTCGGTACACAAATTACTGAGATGGATCGTCCCAGTGTTATTGTTGAGCGCTCGCAAATTGATAGCATCTTTCCAGGTTAGCCAAGGGTGTCCAGTCGCTTGTAGACTACTGAGAATCTGGCGGAATTGTTGGCGGGCCGGCACGACTTCGAAGCGGTTAATTTTACCAGCTTCTGCTAGTTTGATATATTCCTGGTAGCGGCGGCTAAATGCTTCGCCGTATAGTTCGTTTAAGTCGCCGACTTCAGCCGGATCAAACAAATACCAATCCTGCTCGTCTTGGACGCGCTTCATAAACTCATCCGAAATAAACACCGCCGTATCTAGAAATCGCGTCCGCAAGTACGGATCGCCCGAATTCTGGCGCAAATCGAGGAATTGCGAAAAATTAAGGTGCCAATTCTCCATATATGCTGCCGCCGCACCCGCTTTCTTGCCCTTGCGCGACACCGCAAACAGCGCCGTATCAATCATTTTCATAAATGGAATCGGACCAGTTGACTCGGTATTGGTGGTTTTAACAGGACTGCCGGCGGCGCGCAGCTTATTCATACTAATGCCGATACCGCCAGTACCTTTAGCGATGAACATGGTATCGCGAATACTTTTGGCTATCGAAGCCATATCGTCTTGAACCTCCATGACAAAACAGTTACTTAGCTGCGGAAACGAACCGCCAGCGTTAACCCGCGTGCTGCCGCCCGGACTGTATTCCAGATTAGCCATGTGGCGATAAAATTTTATCGCCGCCTCGGTCGGATTGACTTCGTTAAAACTCAAACCCATAGCAATACGCATATTAGTAAATTGCGGTACCTCGATCGGATCACCGCTTTGACGCCGCAGCGCGTAACGATTGCGATTGGTCACTACGCCGAGATACTTACTGAGCGAATCCTTGCTCGGATCGAGTGCCACCGCCAGCTTCTTGAGGTTAAATAGCTGCGAATCAGCCATTCGCTTATCGAGCAAACCGTCTTTGACCGCCTGACGAATGTAGGTTGGGAACTTTTGCGCGTGTAGCTTTTTAAGCTCGATTTCGTTAGTATAATCGCCGAGCACTTGCTGGTAGATAGTTCGCAGTAGCAACCGCGCTGCAATCGTATCGAAATCCGGGTCGTCTTTGACATTTTGGACTGCCGTCTGGATAAGTCCTTCATCAAGTTGCTCGGTAGTAATGCCGTCAAACAGTGTCAACTGCAATTCGGCCGCTATTTGCGCTACCTTCGCAATTTGGTCTGGCAAGCCTTCGCTAGCTGCCAGCAGAGTTAAATTAATTTTGTTAGAGTCAAACGGCTGCTGGCTGCCGTCGCGTTTCACAACTGTAATATCTGCCATCGTTTCCTTTCTTATTTTTAGCTGCTATTTTTGAGCGCAAAAAACTAGCTAAACCATCTGGGTCTGCTTTGCGCAATTTATTTGCATATTTGTCTATTTTACTAAACACTATACATATAGCGTCTGTATACCAAGCATAAACGCTAAATATGGATTTTTCAAGCATTTTTGCTAGTAATTTTCACAACTGGTTTGGCTCATGCTATCATGAAAAATATGGAACCTATTATTTCTATTACTCATTTTAAGATGCGTTTCGGCAAAACCGAAGTCATCAAAGACTTAAGTTTTGAGGTCAAACGCGGCGAAACATTCGGCTTTCTCGGCAGTAACGGCTCCGGCAAGACCACTACCATTCGCGCCTTGCTCGGTATTTATCAGCCGACCGCCGGCGAACTGCTGATTAACGGCAAACCTTACTCGGTATCAAGCGGCATCAAGCTCGGCTATTTGCCAGAAGAACGCGGCCTTTACAAAAAAGAGTCGGTTATTGATATTATGACCTATTTCGGCCAGCTCAAAGGCATGAGCCGCCTCGACGCCCGGCAAAAATCGCTTGATTTTTTGAAGCGCGTTGACCTGCTCGACAAAGCCAAAACTCGCCTCGATAAGCTCTCGGGTGGCCAGCAACAAAAAGTCCAACTCGGTATCACAGTCATCGATAACCCAGAACTGCTAATCCTCGACGAGCCAACCAAAGGCTTTGACCCGGTTAATCGCAGGCTACTGATGGAAATCATCGAAGAACACCAGGCCAAAGGCGCCACTGTTATCATGATTACTCACCAAATGGAAGAAGTCGAACGTCTATGCGACCGCATACTGCTGCTCAAAGACGGGGCGGCACATGCTTACGGCACCGTCGCTAATGTTCGCAAGCAATTTGGCGGCAAGTCGCTCAATGATATTTTTGTTCAAGTCTACAGCCACAACAACGAGGAGAAGCAAAATGCATAATTTATCAACTGTCATTCGTTTCGAGGTCGTTCGTGCCCTCAAGAAAAAATCATTCTGGATTCTAGCAATTAGCTTTCCACTGATGTTTGCGGCAATTTTTGGGATGGTCTTTTTGTCCAATCAAGCTACCAACGACGCTGTCGAAAAGCTCAAAAACCAGTCGTTCAGCATTGCTATTACCGACGAATCAAAGATGGTCAAACCGCAGCTAATCGCTGCCTCGAAAGCCACCGAAATTAATCCCAGCGACAAGCAAAACGCTATTGACCGCGTCAAAAATGGCCAGCTTGACGCATACATCTACTACCCAAAGAATCTCGACCAGCAATCAATCGAAGTTTACGGTAAAGATGTCGGTATTTTTGACAACGGCCGCTACGGCAGCCTGGCTAGCAGTCTATTAGCCACCTCTGTTCGGTCAGACGTTAATCCGGCTATTCAAAAAATTATCCAAGGCAAAATCAACTCGACCAGCACTATTTACCGCGACGGCAAAATCCACGACAGCGTCCAAGAGATGATCTTGCCGGGTATCTTTTTAATCCTCTTTTATTTCCTAATCACTTTCTTTGGCAATCAAATGCTGACCAGCACCACCGAAGAAAAAGAAAATCGCGTTATCGAAATGATTCTCACCACTATCGAAGCGCGAACCTTAATCGTCGGCAAAATTATCTCGCTAATAATTCTGGCAATAGTTCAAGGCTTGCTGGTGGTCTTGCCGGTGCTTATTGGCTACTTGTTTTTCCACGACCAACTAAAGCTACCGTCAGTCGACCTCAGCAGCTTGCCAGTCGACCCTCTACGTATCGGCATCGGCTTTCTAGCCTTTGCTAGCAGCTTCATGATGTTTACCGGCCTGCTAGTAGCTATCGGCGCTGCCGTGCCGACCGCCAAAGAAGCTGGCAGCTTTTTCGGCGTAGTAATGATCTTACTGTTCGGCCCGCTTTATGCCGTTTCAATGTTCATATCAATGCCAAACGCGCCGCTAGTAAAATTTTTGTCACTCTTCCCGCTGACATCGCCAATCCCACTGATACTGCGCAATGCTGCTGGCAATCTGGGAATCGGCGAAGCAGTAATCGGTATCGCCCTGCTAGCCGTTTCCGCCGCCATCATCATTGCCATCGCCGTACGCATCTTCCGCTTTGGCGCGCTCGAATACAACCGCAAACTCAGCGCCAAAGAAATCTTCGCCCGCAAGTAATACTCGCCGCTTATTGATCAGACTATTGCCAAAATTCTCTTTACGTTGTAAAATAGCGAAGTTGCAGCAACCGCTGTGACTTCGCTCCTTTACAGAGAGGATAACCATGTCTCGTCAGCGAGACGCCGAGCTTGATCGCTTGCGGTCAGCTCGCGAGTCTGCCCGCCAGCGACAGCAGGCAGCCTGGCAAGCTCAGCAAGCCGCCTGGGAGCGCCGCTCCTCGGCTCGTGCAGTCATGAACCGTGCCTACGAAGTCAAGCAGGCCGCCTACGCAGATCAGCAGGCAGCCTGGGAAGCTTACGTGTCTATCAAGCAGACCAACGGCCCGCGAATCGACAGCTTGAATGCTCAGCAAGAGCGGGCATATCAGAACATGAAGTCGGCTTTCGAGTCGGCTTCGTTGGCTCACGGTATGCACGACGGCGCTAGCGCACGTATGTATGCAGATCAGGGACATGCTTACAAAGCAGAGTCTCAGACCTGCGTTGCCGAACGGCGGCAGCTCGTCGCTGAAATTCGTGCCGCTCGTGAACGGCTTGATGCTGTTAAGCCAGCTTTCCAAGTGGCTAAGGCCGAGTTTGCTAGAGCTCGGCAGGCGTTTCTGTCTGCCAAAGCAGAGCACGAACGTGCACAAGCTGAATTTAAGAAGGCAAAGGCTGAGTTTGATGCTTGTGCCAAGGCGTTCAAGGCTAGGCTTGACGAACTGAAGTCGGCAAGCCAAAAGCGGCGTGAAGACAAAAAGTCGCTCGCTGCAAGGGCTGGAGTTCCACTTCAGTATCAAGACAGCGTCTGGATCTCGACAGATTCAAGCGGCAACACCAACATCTACTTCGGTGGAATTGGCAAGCCTGACGGACCCGGCCACGGACACTACGTCATGGATCCGGGCGGAAACGTGACATATAGACGCGATCCGTTTGACCCGCATGGTGCACAGAACTTCGAGAAGTCCGATTTGTACATGCGTAGCGCACGTCGGGATCATGAGCCGGTTGGAACCAATGAGCACGGTGGTGTATTCTATCGACGCAGTGATTCTAGCGGCACAATCTTGCACGTGACGCAGTACTTCGCAGACGGCTACCACGTGTCGTGGGATGCTACGCCTTACGGCAATAGCAACGTCCATTGGACGAACAAGAATTTCCCCAAGGGTCATCCTGATCGTTTCGTACCGCCCCCGGACGCACTCTTCACCTGAGAAAGGAGTGAACCCCCTATTGCATTGGCAATAGGGGGATTTCGCTATATAATAATATTATGAAGCAAGATGAACAGGCGATTCTAGCACGTGATATGATTCAAATGATTCGTGAAAATGCCGATAATTCAGATGTACTTGAATATCTTGATAGCTTTGCGTTCTCGTTGGCACGTGGCCTTGAGGATTTGTCTGTTGTGCCGTGGGATGATCTCGCTAGTGTATGCGACCAGAGGTATTATTCTTTAAACAACAATAATCCAGTACCGCTTAATGTCGAACTGCTTAATCAATGCGAGAGATCTATTCAGAAATTCTTGCCAAAGGTCCGAGGCTCATAAGAGGAGCTAAACAAACGTAGGTCGTTGAGGACTCATTTTTTAGCTAATCCCATGAGTTGATAGATCGATATATTAGAGAATGCATGGACGCTCTTTGCTGTATTTAGATTGATGTAAGTCCAATTTATCACTTTAGATTCCAGACGCTTGAGCGAAGGGTATTTCCGCAAGAGCTAGCATAATGATCGCTACAAACCTGATGGCAGACCAAATAACAACGTAGCCTTGAAACACAAGTATAACGATTAGGGTTGTGATATACAGACCTAAGTTATGACGAAAAGCTGACTCATATACGTAGATGTTTTATAGTATAGATAGAATGATGCAGAAAGTACCAGATAGTATAGTTCAAAATGGTAATACTACTAAAGTATTGGCATTAATTCAAATTGCACGTGCTATGGATATCGCGGAATTGTGTAAGCGAGGAGATTATAACCAGCCTAACGCACGCTATCCGCAAACTAAATCTGAACGTATCGTCGACGAACTGCTTAGCTTAATGCTACACGACTCGACGGTCGAGTTGGATCCCGCTCTTGATGAGATGTTGTCTATATTGAGTGGTCTAGACAAAGGTGTCGATAAACCAAAGGACTGGCAGGCATTATTTGCGATTGCTGACGAGATTGAGACGCGTAAAACAAATCACCAAAGCCATTATAGTGATAAATATGAATAGTAGTAACAGCCAATACCCTCAAATGACCTACAAACAAGCAGTTGAATACTGCAAATACTGGGCGGACCAAATTAGGTATAAAGGACTTGGTTTATTAACTACTGATTACAGTGAAGTTATTGGAATTTCTTATCAGTTAGCTTATGCGCTATATATGCAGACTTGGATTGATCCGCAAAAATATTATCCTTTGTATCGAGTTCGTAAATATGCTATAAACATTTACAATAATTACACCGACAGAGCTTCGTGGGAGAAGTTATTGGAACTAATTGATGATCTGCCAGAAGAGTACGGTAAAAATAATTACCCCCAAATGACCTACAAGCAAGCAGTCAAGCACTGCAAATATTGGGCAGATCAAATTAGGCATGATGGGCTTGACCTATTGACCACTGATTATGGTGCGGCTATTGGAGTTTCTGATCAGTTAGCATATCCACTGGATATGCAAGAATGGATCTCAGCCCCAAGTTATCCAGATATTTATGCAATACGATACTATGCTGATGTTGTCGATCGCAACCACACCGACAGAGCCTCATGGGAAAAGCTGATCGAGCTAATTGATAAATTACCATAATACTAGGTAATTCTTACACCCGTCACTATTCAAATAATCCATGAGCACAGCTAGTACTGACGCGATAAATACCCCGATATTTGCAAGCAGTCAATCTAAAAATTTTCGCCAAGAACATAATCGGTATAAAAATTCATGCTATTTCTTGGCGGAGAGGGCGGGATTCGAACCCGCGATACGTTGCCGCATACACGATTTCGAGTCGTGCGCCTTCAACCACTCGGCCACCTCTCCTTGCATAGGTAATTATACCCTACGCTGCTCATTTTTGCTAATATGTTAAAAATATGTAAACTACATACATATACTTTACATATTTTTTACATTATGCTACCATTATGATGTCAAATATATACATATTATGGAAAAAGATTTTGTAATCATCCGAGAACAGCCTACTATATCTACGAAACGCCGATTAAATCTAATCGACATGTATTTTAATGAATCCGCAGCCGCATCTCCTTACTTGCAAGCAGTCAACGAATCAAAATACCTTTACTGGGATAAGGCGCGCTTTGTTGATCCGATTCCTAAGCTTACCCCAGCAGAGTCGTGGCAGCTAGCCCACACTGTTAGGCGTTTTAACTCGCAGCCGACGCCTATTCGCGCTAAAAACGGCGCTCATTTCGGCTGGATTAGACAAGAGAAAGTTGACGAAGCGCAGCGAACTGTCGATATGTATGCTGACGGACAATTTCTCACAAATACGCCGGCAATTACTACCCGATCTGAACGGCAAAAATATATCGCAAGAGGCATCCTCGAGGAGGCTATCGCATCAAGCCAGCTCGAAGGCGCAGACACTTCTCGGCGCTACGCTAAGCATATGATAGCCGACAACATCAAGCCGCGCAACAAAAGCGACTGGATGATTCTCAATAATTATCGAACTTTATCGAAAATCGAAGAAAATTTCGTCGAACGCAGTCTATCGAAAAATTTACTCTTAGAATTGCATCAAGAGCTAACCCGCCACACAATTCCCGACGCCGATTCAGGTAGATTTCGCAAAGACAGCGATAATATAGTCGTCTGGTTCAACGAAAAAGTCGCCCATGTACCGCCAAACCAAAGTTTCGTCGAGCATGAGCTTGATCGCTTGATAGAATATGCCAACGATAACGGTAAGTTTATCCACCCGTTAGTCAAAGCAACTGTGCTGCATTTTTGGCTAGGGTATCTGCACCCCTTTACTGATGGCAATGGACGTTTAGCGCGCAGCTTGTTTTATTGGTATATGCTGAAAAACGGTTATTGGGCGCTAGCTTATTTTCCAATTTCTACAGTCATTAAGCGAGCACCAGCGCAGTACGCCTACGCTTATATTTACGCAGAACAAGATTCGTATGATTTTACCTACTTTTTTAATTATCACACCGAAAAAGTTCTGGAGGCTATCAAGGAATTTCGAGATTATACTAAAAGAACCGATGAAGAAAATAGCGCTATAACCAAGAAACTTCACTCTATCAAAAACCTTAATGACCGGCAAAAACAAATTATATACTATCTAATATCCGATGATAGCCATTACGTTACCATTTCCTCGCACGCGGAATTAAACGCCATCTCTCGCCAAACTGCCGATAAAGATATAAAAGGTCTCTTGAACCTAGGATTGACCTTTTCTGTCAAGCAGGGGGCTTCCGTGCTGTACTATGCGTCTGATAAACTAAAAACTATGATAAACAAGGAGTAATCATGGACGATTCAATTTTTACCAAAATTATCAAAGGCGAGATTCCCTGCCGCAAGGTTTATGAGGACGACATGGTTATCGCCTTTCTCGATATCAACCCGCTCAGCGACGGGCATGTGTTAGTGGTGCCCAAAGAGCAAATTGATTTGATTTGGGACCTCGACAACGAGACTTACGCTCACCTCTGGCAAACTGCCAAAAATATCGCCCAGGCTATCCAGGCCGAGCTTAATCCTATGCGCGTCGGCGTAGTCGTTGAAGGCCTCGATGTGCCGCACGCCCACATCCATCTAGTGCCGCTGTATGACCGCGACACCTTGCAGCTCCATCACGACTACCCTGTCGATATTTCAGATGAACGGCTCGATAATATCGCCAACAGTATCAAAGAGCGCTTGATTGCCATATGATCACTGTCATCGCTGTTGGTAAAAAGCATGAAGATTGGGTCTCAGGCGGCATCAAACGCTACCAAACGCGCTGCAAGCAGCCTTGGAGTTTTGAGTGGCAATTGATACCGCATAGCAAGCTAGATGGCCAGCAGGCCCGCCAAGAGGAGTCTGAGCGAATTTTAGCGCGTTTACATCCCCAAGATTTCGTAATTCTGCTCGACGAACGCGGCCAGATGTTTAACTCACCTGCCCTATCGCGCCAACTAAGCGAGCTTTTTGTGCAAGGTAAAAATATCACGATAGTTATCGGCGGCGCCTTTGGTGTCAGCACAGCACTAATACAACGCGCTAACCTGGTTTGGTCGCTATCACCGCTAGTCTTTCCGCATCAGTTGGTGCGATTGATCCTCGCCGAGCAGCTATACCGGGCCCAAGAGATTGTTCGCGGCAGCAAATATCATCACCAGTAGATGGCCAACCTGCGCGCTAAAACCTAGCGGTAATCTGTTTGCGAATCGTTCGAACACTGCCTCAGACTAACTTATAATCTTATTTTTATGACATACTATTGACTTTTTATCATACTTGTGCTATATTTGTAAGCACAATACCTTAAAACAAACATAATTATGACATATTTTACTTACATCATTAACGCCTTATTCGCCGCACTCAGTCTGCTGATAGCTAGCGGCGTTGCTGTCCACGACGGGCATTTCGGGCATGCTATTGATATCAGTTTGACGCATGATCATTCCATGCAAAAGCTCAGTTCGCAAGATTTGCGAACCATCAACGAGTCGCGAATGCAGCACACCCATTCCGAGCATAATCTCTCAGAAGGCATGCTCAGCAACAGTTTTCGCTACCAATCGCCTAGCATTTCGCCAGATCGCCGCCATCATCACAAAAATATTTTAGCCTTATTAGAAGAAGGCGGCCGACACGCTTTTGATAACGCGAATTTGCCAGTTATCGACTAGCTTTTACTTGTTCGACACAACTTGCAGCTCGTTCTGTAGCCGGGTAATTAGTTCTCGCTTTTCGCGAAGCGCCTTGCGCGATTCCTCGACCAGAGCCGGCGGAGCTTTGGCTACATAGTTATCGTTTGCCAAGCGCGTCTCGAGTGTCCGGATATGCTGGCGTTCTTCGGCTAAACGTTTCTCGAGGTTAGCTTGATGCTCGTAAAGCGTTTCGTCGTCAATGTCTAGCCAAACGTCTCGCCCGCTAGCAGCCAAGCGTAATCCCCTGGCCTGGTCAACATGTTCTACCGAGGTAACGCGCGCTAGCTTCTTGACAAGTTCGATATTATCAGCCACCAGCGAATCGTCCATATACAACAGACCATAACGTTTATTGCCCGGCAGTTCGCTAACTACGTAGCGTGCTTCTGATACTAAATCTTTCAAGCGGCCGAATGCAGCAGCAGCGATATCGTCGTACTCTAGGCGGTCTGGCATAGTTTCGCTAGCCAAGATCGTATCGTGCCACGGCAAAGCCTGCCAAATTGTTTCGGTCAAGAACGGCGCGAATGGGTGCGTTAACCGCAAAATTGTGTCTAAAACATACGCGTTCATGTCGATATTTTGCTCAACTTTGCTAGCCTCGATGTACCAGTCAGCTACATCATCCCAAACGGTGTGATAAATCGTCTCGCCAGCCTCAGCGAAATGATAGGTCGCAATCTGCCGGTCTAGCGACTGCGCCGCCTCATCTAGTTGGCGAGCAATCCAATAATCGGCTAGCGATTGTAGTTGCGGACTGACCGCTGGCGTGCGGTCGCCAACCAAATTTTCAGTATAGCGAGCAATATTCCACAGCTTGTTGCAGAAATTACGGGCTGCTACTACCTTGCCAGTATTAAACGCTTGCGGCTGAGCAGCACTGCGACTAGCAATGATACCCATACGCAGTGCATCCGAGCCATATTTCGCCACTGTCTCCATCGGATTGATGACATTGCCCTTGCTTTTGCTCATCTTGATACCCTTTTCATCAAGCACTAAACCATGCAAGTACACATGCCTGAACGGCACCTGGCCAGTCCGATATAGGCCCAGCATAATCATCCGCGCTACCCATGCAAACAAAATATCGCCTGCTGTCTCCATGACGGTATTCGGATAATACTTGGCTAGCTTACCAGCATCCAAATAATCGGTAGTTATATACGGCCATTGGCCGCTACTGAACCAAGTGTCAAGCGTATCCTCCTCGCGGCGATACGTTGTGCCATCTACAACGATTTCTTTTTTATCGACATCCGTGCTGAAACGCCAATCGTTCAAATCCGTCTTGGACTGAAACATTGGAATCGGAATGCCCCACGGTATTTGGCGGCTGATATTCCAGTCTTTGATATCTTTGAGATATTTAATGACAACATCGCCTTTATTTTCAGGGGTAAACGTCACTTCCTTGCGCTCAATTGCCGCGATAGCGTTATCAGCCAATTGGCGCATTTTGACGAACCATTGCTCTTTGACGAGCGGCTCGATGACCGAACCGCATTTGTAACAATGTCCAACCTGGTGCTCGATATCTTTTTCGCCGCGCAGCAATTCGTCTATTTCGAGCGCCGCTAGGACACGTTTACGAGCTTCTAGCGCCGTCATGCCGACAAATTGACCCGGCACATTGATCATTTTGCCGTCAAAATCAATTACTTGAACTAATTCTAAATTGTGGCGCTTGCCTACCTCAAAGTCATTCGGGTCGTGTGCTGGTGTAATTTTCACCATACCAGTGCCATAAGCTGGATCGACATAATCGTCAGCGATAATGGGAATTTCGCGCTTGACAATCGGCAGCAGCGCTTTGCAGCCGACAAGGTCTTTGTAGCGCTCGTCGTTTGGATTGACCGCTACGGCTACGTCGCCAAACATCGTCTCGGGACGCGTCGTAGCGATAACAATTTCGCCGACTTTATCGATTAGCGGATAAGCGATTTCCCACAACTTCCCTTTTTCATTTTTGTGAACAACCTCATAGTCCGAAAAACTCGTCTGATGCTGCGTACAGTAATTGACAATGCGTTCGCCCCTATAAATATAGCCGTCCTGCCACATCTTTTCAAAAGTATCGTAGACAGTTTTGATAACTTTATCGTCGAGCGTGAATACCAAATCGTCCCAATCAGCGCCCACGCCAATCGCCCGCAGTTGTAATTCCATATCGCCGCGGCGTTTAGCTACGAAATCCCATACCTGCGCGTATAATTCTTCGCGGTTGAAGTCAAAGCGCGTCTGGCCGTGCTTTTCTAGCTCGCGCTCGTAAACTACCCAAGTTTCAAAGCCAGCATGGTCAGCCCCCGGTATATACACAGCATCATAGCCTTGCATACGGTGATAACGTACTAAAATATCTTGAATTGCCGACCCTAAAGCGTGCCCGACGTGCAAATTGCCGTTAGCATTTGGCGGCGGCATCACAATCGCGTACGGCTGGCCCTGCCCTTTCGGTTTAAATACGCCAGACTCCTCCCACAAGGCGTAAATCGACGGTTCATATTCGTTCGGAGTATAAGTTTTAGCTAAGCTCATTTCATTCTCGATTCATTTCACGTGAAAATTAGCAAAATAACCAAGCATAGCAATTCCACAGTTTGCTATTCCTCACCTCTTGCCGTTTTTTATTCCACGTGTTTGTGTTCTATCCTATTATAGCACAAACGATGTATACTAAACATATGATTGATACAATACTATGCGACGAAAAAGCTACATGGGACAAGACTGTTGCTAAGTTTGGCGGGCACCCGCTGCAGCTCTGGGGATGGGGAGAAGTAAAAGCGGCGCACAATTGGCGCGTTCAACGAATTACTATAGTTGACGGCAACGAAACAATTGGCGCTGCGCAAATATTACTGAGAAACCTGCCTAAACCGCTTGATCAGTTAAGCTACATTCCGCGCGGGCCAGTTTACAAACAAGGTAGGGAAGACGGTGTTTTGACGGCAATTGTTAATTATGTTAAGCATAATCTGCCATGCACTGTGCTAACTATCGAGCCAGATACTGAACATCCGCTCCGTGCCAAAGGTTGGCGCCAATCGCCAAACAATATTCTGCTATCGCGTACTTTGATTTTGGATTTGACTCATACAACCGACGAACTATTGGCCGCGATGACCAAAAAAACCCGCCAGTATATCCGTAAATCTGGCCGGGCTGGACTTGATATCAAACCGGTAAAAACGCACCAAGACATTGCTGCTTGCCTCGAAATCTACCGTCAAACTGCTAAACGCGCTAAATTCGCTCTGCACGACGACCAGTATTATTACGATATTCATAACAAACTAGGGGAGTACTCGCAAATTTTCGCTGCTTACGAAGACAATCGCCCGGTATCATTTCTTTGGCTGGCGACTAGCCGCGAAACTTCATTCGAGCTATACGGCGGTATGAACGATCGCGGCCAAGCCTTGCGCGCTAACTACGCGCTAAAATGGCACGCTATCGCCGAATGTAAGCGGCAGGGAATTAAGCGCTACGACATGAACGGCCTGCTCAACGACGGTGTTAGCAACTTCAAGCGCGGTTTTGCTAGCCATGAGAATAAATTAGCCGGTACTTATGATTATCCAATGAGTAAATTATACCCAGTTTGGCGGTATGGGTTACCGCTAGCTAAAAGAGCTATCCGCAGCACCAAAAAATTACTTGGTAAATAACCGATCTATATCAACAGCTCCACGGCGAAATACAATAATATTTGCATGCTCATCGAGGCCGATAATACTTGACGGCTGATTATTAGTTATAGTGCCGCCATCGACATAAAAATCGACCTTGTCGCCAAAATAGGCTTTAGCTTCAGTAATTGTCGACGAAATTGGCCGGCCTGGCACATTAGCGCTAGTAGTCATCAATGGTCCAGTTTGCGCTAAAAGCCGTGACAGCGAAGGGTCATCGGGAATACGCACGGCTAAGTTATCTCGCGTTTGCTTGAGATAAGTAGCGACATTATCGGCATTAATAACAACGCTAATTTGACCAGGCCAAAACTTGGCTGCTAACGATAATTGGCTAGAGTCTAGTCCTAATTTCGCCAAATCATTAATTGAACTAGCGATTAGCGTTCCTGGTTGGCTAGCGCGCTTCTTGGTGTCGTACATTTTTTGGATCGCTGCTGGATCAGCGGCCCGTGCTACAAGTCCATAAACTGTGTCGGTAGGCAGCACGCCAATACCGCCGCCATTCAAAATATTGATCAACTCATCATTATCAACAGAGGTAAATAGTTGTGGCATTTACAACGCTCCGGTCTTATTCCAGGCAGTTTTGACCATTGACAGACTAGGAACCACCTCGAGAGTATACGGATCAGCCGGGCTGCTTAACCGCGCCTGCTGATAGCCTAGCGCCGCAATCATTGCCGCATTATCAGTACACAGCTGAATCGGCGCGTGCTCAATGTTAATCGGTAGTTTTTGGCGCAGTTGGCGGCGCAGTTCTTGATTGGCAGCTACGCCGCCAGCAATCACTACCGATTGCGGCTGAAAGTCCTGAAAAGCACGCAAGGTACGCTCAACTAGCGTCTCGACGGCTACTTTCTGGAAGCTAGCTGCAAAATCGTGCTGCTGCGAACTCGTGACAAGCCCTGGGAGCTCGTGCGATGGAAAAGTGAAGTCTTTGCCCACTTCGCGCTGTACAGCCCTTAGAACGGCTGTCTTGAGGCCTGAGAACGAAAAATTGTACGGATTATCGAGCTTAGCTTTGGGTAAATGGTATTTATCAGGATTACCCGACTCAGCCGCGCGCGCAATCGACGGGCCGCCAGGGTAGGGCAGGCCGAGAATTTTGGCTACCTTGTCAAAAGCTTCGCCGACAGCGTCGTCTTGGGTTTGTCCCAGCAGCTGATAGTCGCCGTGGCCGCGAAAGAGTACCAGCTGCGTATGTCCGCCCGAGACAATCAAGGCCAAAAGGGGAAAGCGCGGCTGAGATTTCGGTAAGGCAAGCTGAATAGGCCCGGGCGCTTGCTCGGTAATAAAATTGGCGTAGACATGTCCCTCGACGTGATGCACCGGGTAGAGCGGTTTACTATGCGAAATCGCCAGCGTTCGCGCTGCTAGCGAGCCAATTAGCAGCGAACCAATTAAGCCTGGCGCATAGGTCACGGCGATAGCGTCAATATCGTCCCAAGTACAGTTTGCTCGGGCGAGAGCTTCGTCGACGACTGGGCCGATAGCTTCGATGTGGCTGCGCGCCGCAATTTCGGGCACCACGCCGCCAAAATGCGCGTGGATGTCAATCTGCGACTGCACCACATTTGACAACATCCGAAAACCGTCCTCAACTATAGCTGCCGCGGTTTCATCGCAGCTTGATTCAATTCCCAAAACCTTCATCTACTTAATTGTACCACCGCCAAGAGGTCGATGCTATAATATCGGTATGAATTCACTCAAGAAAACTTTGAAAAAGGCCATTCCCGCTAGTTTATACCAATCAATTGAACCAACTTATCATCTATTGACAGCTGCTGCCGCTGCTACCAAGGCCGGTTATCCAGCGCACAATATGCGCGTCATCGGCGTGACTGGCACCAACGGCAAAACCTCGACCTGCTTCATGATTCACAAAATGCTCACCGAATCTGGCATCAAAGCAGGCCTGATGACCACTGTCGCTTATGGTGTCGGTAATGATATTACGCCGCAAGTTGCTCATATGACAACAGTTTCAGCGCCGCTGCTACAAAAACGCTTAGCAGAGTTCAAGAAGCAAAAGGTGGAATGGGTGATTTTGGAAGTAACTAGCCACGCGCTAGCCCAGCACCGTACCTTTGGCGTACCAATCGAGATCGCCGTCATGACTAACGTTACGCACGAACACCTCGACTATCACAGAACTTTTGAGCGCTATTTGGTTGCCAAAACCAAACTATTTAGACTAGCCAGCCGCGTTGGTGTCATTAACGCCGACGATCCGTCTGCTGAAACTTTCCGCCAAGCCGTCAAACAATCGGTCAGCTACGGCCTCAAATCTGGCGATTGGCGGGCGCAAGATATCAATTTGAGCGCCCACGGCAGTGATTACACAACGTTAATTGATGGCGATTCTTACCACATTCATGTTAATATTCCAGGCGAGTTCAATGTTTATAACAGCCTAGCGGCGGCGGCTGTTGGCCGCGAGGTTGGCTTAACTAAAACCCAAATTGAGCGCGGAATTGCCGCTTTAGCGGGCGTAGAAGGCCGCATGACAGTGGTCGACGCTGGACAGCCGTTCTCGGCGATTGTTGATTTCGCGCACACGCCAGACTCGTTCGAACGATTGTTGAGTGATGTTAGAAATACAATAAAAGGCAAGCTAGTGGTATTGTTCGGCTCGGCTGGCCGCCGCGACGAAGCTAAACGCGCCATCCAGGGCGAAATCGCTGGCAAATACGCCGATGAGATTGTCTTAACCGAGGAAGACGATCGCGATATCGATGGCAATGCCATACTATCGCAAATCGCCTCGGGCGCTGAAAAAGCTGGCAAAAAACGCGAGGAAAATCTCTTCTTAGTGCCAGACCGCACTGCGGCCATTAATTTCGCTGTTTCGCGAGTATCTGGCTCAAAAGATACTGTTATATTCCTAGGTAAAGGACACGAAAAAACTATTGAACGCGCCGACGGAGCTCACCCTTGGAACGAAATCGAAACAGTACGGCAAGCTATTTTGAAAAGGCTAAGTAGCGACGATTAGGGCTGAGAGCGCTTCTAAGCTGCCTAATAGTATGATTCATGATGGCGGGCGAAGTATAATCGGCGCACTAATCGTTCGATATATTTGCTCCAAAGCCGCGACTTAATAGGCGAAACTGGAATCTCGAAAGCGCCAATATAGTCAGTGATATGCTTATTGAAGCTAGTTTTGAAGCGCCCCAGGCCATAGCGCGGATGATTCGGGTTACTCATTTCATCGGAAGCTGGCGTACCGCAGAGGTCGTGTTCGAGCGAGCCGTGCTCTTTAGCCCATTTGATTACTTCCCATTGCAGGCGGTGGCTAGCACCGTAGGCCGTACGTTTGCGAACCGAAGCGCCATCTTTGTAAGTACTTTTAGTACCCAGAATCACCGCAAAGGCACCAGCCACCAACTGATCTTGATAATAGGCAAAAAATAGCTGACCTTGGTTGGCATCAGCGTATTGCTGGTAGAATTCACGGTAGTATCGCGGCGAGCGGATCGTAAAGCCAGCGCCATCGGCCGTTTCTTTGAACAAATCATACATCGCCTGGCAAGTTTCATCATTGACCGGCACCCGCTCAATAACAACACCGTCGCGATCAGCGCGGCGGATAGCGTGGCGGCCCTTTTGCGGTAAGTCCTTGAGGATTGTGTCAAGATCGCTATGTAAATCAACCACCACAGTCGAAGCATTGTACTGAATCGGTTGAGTAGGTAATAGTTCAATCGCAGAAACGTCAGTACCGCGTAGTAATTCTGGCTCGATTTTGATAGTAAAAACACCTTGCTGACGAGCAAAATCGCGCAGCACCGGCACTACCGAAGCTAACTCGCTAGCAGTTGCTACGCCCGGACCTTTCGGGATATACCACACTTTGCCGAACAGGGGAATATGCTTTTCGATAGCACCAATTGCTAACTCGCCGCAGATGATAAAACGCGGTTGCCAGTTAGCTAGCCGCTTCAATTTTAAAAAGACCGACCCTTGCAGCATATTGCCGCGATCGCTATTATGAACCACTAGATTATCCCAGCGGTTGATTTCATCATCAGTTGCAAAACGAATAGTCATAACTATAGTATAACACCTCCGAGGAGGGCTTACGGAGGTGTTATCGCGTGATTAACAGAGAAAATCTATTACGGCTGCGGGTTTGATAAGAAATCAATCTCTTTAATGACATCAAGCAAAGCCTGAGCGCGGCGAGATTCATCAGCAATATTTTTGGCAGCTTCATGCGCCGGCGCAATTAAGGTTTTGTCGTCCGTCGAGCGGATCAATAGTAAATAAGTGTCAAATTTTTCTTCGGCAGAGATGTTGAGCTTGTCAACCAGCGGTCGAAGCTCTTTGATAGCTTCGTTCTTGACATTATCAAGATCATTGTCAGCAACTGGCGTAACTGTAGCTGATGTTTTAGCCGGTTTTGGCTGTGCAACTGGTTCCGGCTCCGGCGCTGGCTCTGGCGGCAGATCAGGCAGCGGCGGCAATTGTGCTGCTGGTTGTGCGCTCGTTGCGCTCGCGCCGTTACTTACGCCAGCCAAAACCTTAGCGAGATCCTGATCGTCGCTAATTGGCTGCGTTGTTTGCGGTTTTATATCCATGTGCCCACCCTCTTCATTACTTTTATGCTTTATTTAGTATATACTGTATCATAGTTATAGGAAATATCGCAAGAGAAAGGTGATTTTACATGCTAGATGACTCTAATATTTTGAAGCAAAGAGACAACGGAGGTGCTCTCGAAGTTGCAGCTAAACTCTATCAACAGGCAAATTTTGACTGCCAACTGCGCGATGCCGAGCACGACGGTCGCGAACTGCGCAACATCATCGTCGCTGGCATGGGCGGCTCGGCGCTAGCGGCCGACCTCGCTAAGTCGCTGCTCAACGACACGCTATCAATTCCGTTCAACGTCGTCAAGGACTACGGTTTGCCGCATTACGCCGATCACAATACCTTAGTTATCGCTAGCAGCCACTCTGGTAACACCGAGGAAACTCTATCATGCCTCAAGCAGGCGATCGAACACGGCTGCCAAATTGCTATCATTGCTACTGGCGGAGAACTTAACGAGATTGCTCAACGAGAACATATCTTATCAGCACTCATTCCCAAAGATTGCCAGCCGCGCATGGCCGTAATTTATTCGCTGCGAGCGCTATTTGAGGTGCTTAATGCTTTCAAGTTGATTGACCGCACCTACATTGACGAACTAGCAGCTGCTAGCACTTGGCTAGGGAAGGAAAGCGCGCTCTGGACCAAAGATGTGCCGACCAAGCAAAACTACGCCAAACAGCTGGCCTTAATCGCTGTCGGCAAAACACCGGTTTTCTACGGCGGTAGTTTGATGGCGCCGCTAGCTTATAAGTGGAAAATTAGTTGGAACGAAAATGCTAAAAACGTTGCATTCTGCAACTATTTGCCAGAATTCAGCCACAACGAATTTATTGGCTGGACTAGCCACCCGGTCGAGAAGCCTTTCGCGGTATTTGATTTGCTAAGCGATCTCGAACACCCGCGCATCCTCAAACGCTTCTCGCTCAGCGATCAGATGCTATCTGGCAAACGCCCGAAATCAAACGTGGTACCACTCGCAGGCAAAACACCGCTACAGCAGATGCTGTGGGGTTGTATTTTAGCAGATTTTGCCAGTATTTATGTGGCAATTCTCAATAATGTCGACCCAACCCAGGTTAACTTAATTGAAAAGTTCAAAAAAGCCCTCGAAAAATAAACGCGCGTTAAGATAAGTAAAAACAAAATAGACAGTCTGGTGCTGTCTATTTTGTTTATTGTCTATCGGTAGAAATTTAGCTTCTAGTGGTATTGCCGCAGCGATTCAATAGTATTCTTGCGCGCCGCTTTCAGGGCAGGGTAAGTACCGAAGATTACGCCAGAACCAACTGCCATCAACAACGCCGCAATCGCCGTTGACCAGGTCATTGTCGGCCCAAAGCTCATTTGCGAACTAATAATCACAGCTAACAAACAACCAACCAGATAACCGCAAGTGCCGCCCAGCAGGCTAATCATCAGCGACTCGACTAAAAACTGCCCGATAATCGTCCGCTGGCTAGCACCAACTGCTTTGCGGATACCAATTTCGCGGGTGCGCTCAGCCACGCCAACCAGCATGATATTCATGATACCGACGCCGCCCACTACCAGCGAAATCGCTGCAATGGCCGCCATCACCGCTGTTAAGGCACTAAACAATTCGCCAGTCGGCCGGCCAATATCAGCGCCACTTAGAATAGTAAAGTTGACTTCACCTAGGTGTTGTTTGAGGATTTTCTCTTTCAATTTATCTTTAACAGCCGAGACATTATCCTTGTCCTTTGCCAAAACGTTAATTTGTTGGATCTGCGTACTGCCTTTGTGCAGCAATTTGCCTTGATTATAAGAAACAAAAATCGCATTACCATAATCGACAGTGTTATAGTTAACTGGATTAGCGCCAGCCTTGACAACGCCGATAACCGTAAACTGCTGGCCGTACATCGTGAACATCTGGCCGACCGAACGATCAGTATTGAATAGTTTAGTTGACAACTCGCTGCCGATCACCACCGCTGAATCGTCAGTTTCTTCACCGAGGAACTGGCCGGCGTTCATTTTGATATCTGCCGTCTTAATAAACGCAGGAGTAGTAGAAAGTACAACATTATTAGCTGCCTCAGCTCGAGAGGTTTTAGCGGTAGCATTCAAAATCATTAGCGGCACCACCGCGTCAATACCGTCAATTGACTTAGCAGCCTCAATATCAGCCTCGGTCAACGAGCTAGTACCGAACAACTGCTGCCCAGCTGGGTTGAGATAGGCATTCAAATCGCGCGTCTGCGCGCCCGGACGGACGATCATTAGCTTGCCGTCATAGGTATTAACTTGGTTAGAAATCATTCCGCGAGCACCGTCGCTAATCGCCAAAATACACGTCACGCTAGCCACGCCGATAGCAATACCCAGCGCTGTCAGCACCGTACGCGCGCGGCTGCGCCGCAATGTTTGATAAGCATCAGTGATGTGTTCAACTGTCATTAACCTCATTTTTCGTCGTCCTCGCTCTTTTTGGCTGTCTTTTTAGGCTTATCTTTGGTAGCTTCTTTTGTTTCTTCTTTGGCTTTTTTAGTGTCCTTATCCTTGGTATCCTTAGCATCTGCGTCATTCTTGTCTTTAGAAGCGTCTGATTTGTGCAGCGGGATTGCCACTTCCTTTGATTCGGTATGCGATTCAACCGTTACGCGGCGGTCGCTGGCAACCTTGCCGTCAAGCATGTTAATCACGCGGCTAGCATAGCTAGTCAGATTCGGGTTGTGAGTCACCATGACAATAGTATTGCCTTTTTTGTGCAAGTTAGCCAGCTCCTCCATAATAACGTGGCTAGAGCGGCTATCAAGGTTGCCGGTTGGCTCATCGGCTAAGATAATGCTCGGTTTATTAACTAAAGCCCGAGCAATCGCCACGCGCTGCATCTGACCGCCCGATAGCTGCCACGGCATATAATATTCGCGTTCTTGTAAATGGAATGATTTCAGGATACTACTAGCCATTTCCAGACGCTTGACGCGCGGTACACCTTTGTAAATCAGCGGTAAAGCGACATTTTCGAGCACTGTCAAGCGATTAATCAAATTAAAACTCTGAAAAACGATGCCAATCTTGTTAGAACGAATTTTGGCGTACTGCCGCTCTGATAGGCGAGCGGTCGAGTGCTCCTCGAACAGATATTCGCCCTGGTCAGGCCGATCCAAAAAACCAATGATATTAAGCAAAGTCGTCTTGCCGCAGCCGGACGGCCCCATCACAGCGATGAACTCGCCCTCGCGGATGGTCAGATCAATTTCATCGAGCGCATCGTGCGCCGCGTCGCCTATACCGTATATTTTTGTAAGTTTTTTAAGTTGAATTATCGGCCTTGCTGTCTTTCGCGCTGTCATATTAATCTATTATAGACAAGTGACGTTTAATAAATCAACCGATGAAGATTGTGTAAAATACCACATTTTTAATTAGTCAGGCACAGAGTGAAGCGCAATTCATATTTCTAGCGTTTTCTGGTAGAATTGTAAGCGAAGGAGAGGTGACCGAGTGGTTGAAGGTGCACGCCTGGAACGCGTGTGTGCGAGCAATCGTACCCAGGGTTCGAATCCCTGTCTCTCCGCCAAATATCACACCGCTTGGCTCGACGCCAAATCAGGAAACTTTGCCTCTAGTCGGCGCAAGCGCTTGTCTAACGAACCATACAAAGTATCGTCCACCAGCTCGCGGCTGCCAGATTCGTGGTAAAGTTCAAGTCGCAGACTAGCAATCTCGGCATGAATTTTGCCGTCTTCAGCTTTTAGCTCATTGAAGCCCTTATCCATTCGTAAATCCATATCTTTCACGATATCAACCAACGTTTTATGGTCGTTGCGAATATCGGCGAGCTGTTCATCAATACTGTTGAAACGTTCGTCGATCTGGGCAAAGCGTCTGTCGATTTGTTCAAACCGTTCGTTCATCGTTTTCGCCAAACTGGCAACGATATCACTTAGTTTTTGTATCTGATTGGATAATTCCTCATTAGTCATACTTCTATTTAATCACAAACATCAGCAGCATAGCAACTGTCCGCCAAACGAAAAGCGTCTGCCCAGCAGGGCAGCCGCTCTCAATCATCAGACACGAACCATCCGATCCAGGCTCGTATAAAAACATGTGGTACACCCGGCGCGATTCGAACGCACGACCTCTGGTACCGCAAACCAACGCTCTATCCAGCTGAGCTACGGGTGCTAACTAGCTGATAATAGCATACTCAAACACTTTTCACAAGTGAAGCTTGGCTAGTATCCTATCGATAAAATCTGGCTTGACTTCTTTCATCGGCAGGCGCGCCGCTAGCATGTCGACAATTTTCTCGCCTGATTCCTCAGGGAAGTAAATATTCTGCCCTAGTTGGAAGCGCTTGCGCGGAATTAGCGCAATATGATGAACATTATTGATAGTGACAACATCAAACGATTTAAACTGATCATACAGCATTAGCCGGTCGCGAACATACAGACCCTTACGGGTCAAGGTATAATCAATAATCTCTGGCGGCCGATGCGCGTACACGCCCAGCGCCACCGCCATCACTGGCAACAAAATGGTGAATGTCAGCGAATTAAACGCAAAATAAGCAATCGCCATCATTATGAGCGTCGCTAGTGCCAAAGCTGCATACCACATCATCGAACGCTCGCTATAGAGATGTTCTGGACCTTGCCAGCGCACAAGAATTTCGCTATCGTCAGGCTCGACCGCTGGCGTTGTATCATCGCTAAATGCTGGAGTGTCGTTCTCTGCTGAGTTAAGACCAGTTGGAGCAGTTGAATCTGTTGCCTCGGCATCAACTGAAGCTGGCTGGGTTGATTCTGCACTCGTATTTAACTCTGCTTCTGAAACAGCCGCTTGAAAAGGCGCCCCAGAAGCTGTCTCTGCTGGTTTTTGCCAATCTTGCGATGAGTCGTCTTGCATAACCGCATTATATCATGGCTGCAGTGATTACCACAAAAAATAGAGGACAACAAATGGCCTCTACTTTTCTTGGCGGAGGAGGGGAGATTCGAACTCCCGCTACAGGTCTCCCCGTACTAACGATTTAGCAAACCGTCCCCTTCAGCCACTTGGGTACTCCTCCGAACGAAGCTATCACCAATAGTAAAGCTCCAATCGCTACCAGTTTAGCATATTTTACCATTGCTGCATAGATTTTTGATGATAACCATGTATACTAATAACTAGAAGGACTTCAAAAATTATTATGAAAAGCACTAATATTATCATTAGAATCCTAGCTTCAATTATCATCGCTATTGCTGCACTATCGCCGCTGCCGGTAGCAGCTATCGGCTCAATCGCAGACGGCGCTAGTTCGGCGCGCGGCGCCGACCAGCCAACCACCTTATTCGGTGAGTCTGGCGTATTTTCACGAGTGAGCAGCGTCTTGCTATTCATCGTTGGCGCTGTTGCTGTAATCATGCTCATCATCGGCGGGCTAAAATATATCGTATCTGGCGGCGACGCCTCGAAAGTTCAATCAGCCAAGAACACTATCCTTTATGCGCTAGTCGGTATAATCGTGGCAATTCTGGCCTACGCGGCCGTTAATTTCGTCATCGGCAATTTTATACCTAGCCCATCAGGTAGCGGTATTGGCGGCAGCGGTACTACTACTGGCGGCTATGGCGCCTCCAGCCGCTAAAATAATTTCATTTTTATAAAAGTAAATAAGGCATTTTCTTGGCGGAGAGGGCGGGATTCGAACCCGCGGTGAGTTGCCCCACGCTGGTTTTCAAGACCAGTACCATCAACCACTCGGTCACCTCTCCAGCGAACCCATTATATCAGAGATTAGCTACCCTGGGTAGGCTGCCTCGCTACTACTGCTACCGACACCTTTTCGAATCCGCTATCCAGTAGAGCTTTGGCAGCATAATGCAATGTCGCTCCAGTAGTGTAAATATCATCGATCAACAAACAGCTAGAAGCCTCTGAGCTGTCGCAAACAAAAGCCTGCTTCGCTTGCTGCCAGCGCTCGCTCTTATCGGCAGTATGCTGGACTGATGAGGTTCGTCGATGCAGTATCGTACGATAGGGGAGCTTTCGGCGCCTAGCAAACTCCTTGGCTAGCCTCGCTGCGTGATCGAAACCTCGCTGGCGAACGTGCGACGCAATTGTCGGCACTGGCACCACAATTGTCCTGGCAGGTAATTCTGATACGCGCGCATCTAGCAAATCAACAATCTCGCGATAAGCACCGCCAACTCGTTCGAATTTATAAGCACCAATCAACAGCTTCAAAGCGCCGCTTCGTTCGCCAACATACCAAGCATTTTTAAAAGGCGCTCTCGTCTGGCAGCGCTGGCATAAACCGCTGGAATTACGAATAGTTTTTGCGCACAGCAAGCACCGTCGCGAGACTCGCGAGATGATGTTATTTTTACAATCATCACAAATAATCCTGCCAATTTCACCGCAAGAACAACAGTAGTGGGGCGCTAGTATATCAAACAGGGAAATCATCATTGTGTTTTTTACACTCTTATGGTTTATACAGTTGATTATACGCTATGCATAGTCTATAATGATAGTATAAATTTCAATCAGCCAACGAGAATAGTGGAGGACATCAATGGCACGTAAACAAGATGACGATCTGTTGATCGGAGACGAGCTGGCTGCAGCATTTCTCAACGATGACAGTTTAACGAACGATAATAACTCGCCAGCCGCGGCAGCACCTCAGCAGCAGACCGATGATAGCGCCTGGCAAGAACAAGAAGAAGATTTTCCAGGGCAGCTAGCTGTTGACGTCTACGAGACTGACGAATTACTAGTGATTAAGGCTCGTACCGCTGGCGTCAACAAGGAAGACCTCGATGTTAGTATCTCTGACGGTATCTTGACTATAAGCGGCACACTATCGAGCGGCGACGACACCGCCGTTTCGCGCTGGCATATCCAAGAATGCTATTGGGGCGAATTTAGCCGCACGCTAGCATTGCCAGTAGCTGTTAAAGAAGATGAGGTGTCGGCAGTGCTCAAGGATGGTGTTCTAACTATTAGCTTCACCAAAGTCAAACAAGAACAAGCCAAAAAGATCGCTATCCAATAGAGCAGAGAAAATTAGATAAAATAACCCGCGAGCAAATGCAAGCGGGTTTTTTATTGCATAAACCAAAAACTAGCGTACCGGCGGGAGAAAGCGAAACATATAAAATAACCGCGCCAATTCAAGCGCGGTTATTATGCTTTGAAAGCAACAGGTACTATTCTGACTTGACGAAGCTAGAGATCACGAAGTTGACTGCCGCGTAAGCTAGAATTGCCACTACAATACCAACTATTGAATACAAGATGGTATTCTTGGCCGACTGCACCTGCGTCTGGTCGCCCTGCGAAGTGACGTAGCGAAAGCCGCCAATGATCAGCATAATCACCGATACGGCACCGATGATAAATAGCAAAACGTTGGTGACAATGCGGAAAATCGGCGTCTGTCCCTGGTCACAACCATTTTCATTGCCAAAAAGACAAGCTGATTGATCATCACCTTTGGCAGCTCCAGCCCCGCCTGATATATTTAATGGTTTCTCCCCACTAAGACTACTCGAGGATTTCGCTGGCGCAGCAAATGCCGGTGCCGCCTGAAACATCACGCCTGCCACCGATAGCGCCAGTGCTGGCACCGCTAGCAAACCGACGATACTATCTTTATTTAGTTTAATTCTCATACGGTCGATCCTTTCTGTATGATTTATTGATCTTATACAGATTATTATACAACATTTGGTGAATAATTGGGTTAGGGAATTTTAGATAAACTGAGTAACGACAAAACTAACAATCGCATAAGCAGCTATCGAAACTACTACACCAATAACGGCATACAAGATAGTATTCTTGGCCGACTGCATCTGCGTCTGGTCGCCCTGCGAAGTGACGTAGCGAAAACCGCCAATGATAATCATAATCACCGATACGGCACCCATCAGAAACAAGAGTATATTTGTAACAGTTGTTAATACCGAGCTGAAACTGTTAGGAGTAGTACTGGTACCTGACGCCGTCAGACCATCAGTTATGCATTGCTTGGCACTACCGCACGACGCAGCCTGGACTGGTGTGCCAGCAAAAAACAGCGTTGATACGCTCAGTACTAACGCCAACACTGTCATTATTATATTTTTTTTCATAATTGCTCCTTTCTAGCTATAAAAACTATCAACAACCAGCGTTACAATTGCCCTAGCAGCTATCGCCACCACTAGCCCGACAACCGCATACAAGACAGTATTCTTGGCTGATTGCAATTGTTGCTGATTGCCCTGCGAGGTAATATAACGAATGCCGCCAACAATAATCATAATTACTGATATTGCCGCCAACAACCAAAATGCCCAACTAATCGGCGTGGAAATCGTCGTATGCGTGTTATCAATTTCATTGTGCTTGATGAGATCGCAATCCTCTTTATCGTAAGTGCCGCTGTCGCAGGCGCCATGTAATTGAGCCGCCCGGACCGCTGTTGGCATTACCACCATCGCCACCAGCGACACAATTCCAGCAATTACAACTGCTAACACGGCTATTCTACGCATAATTAGAAAAATGCTCCGTTCACGAACATTATTATTGCTGCCGACATGTAAACAACCACTAGACCAACAACAGTATATAACATAGCATTTTTAGCCTGAGCCACCTTGCTAGGGTCGCCTTGCGACGTGGCATAGATAAATCCAGCAATCACCAGCACAATAACTGCAATAACCGTTGCCCAGAAATACGCCAACCTGATTATACCTGGCAAAGCATCATTATCTGTCTTGGTCGGGAAATAAAGAATGCTGTTTGCATCAATCTTGCGCGCAGCAAGGACAATCGTTTGCCAGATCATATAATGTCTCCTATGACATTAACAATTTGCACGGCGAGCATAGCAATCACGAAACCTATCAGCGCGTTCTGTACCGTCTTTTTAGCGCCAGCGACGCCTTCTGGCGAGCCAGTACTATACATATAGGCAATACCGCCCTTGATCAAGAAGAATATAGCTACATACGTAGACGCTATCAAGAGACAGCGTACAACATTAGCGCCGATCTTGAACCCAGTGCGGCTAAAATCAATTTTGTCGGGCTCGCTAGCCGATTTCAGGCCTTCAAACTCGCAGTCGCCGCTAGACCCCTTAGTCATCATGCCATTATACCAAGCAGGCATAGCAAAGACATAAGCATCGCACGACGCATCAGCCGCATAAGCTGCCGACGGGACAGCCGCAGAGAAGAAAACTGTACCTGTTATCACCGCTGCTAAAGCCAAAAATACGCGCTTCATTAGTTGAAAATCCCTCCTGGAATTAGCCAATTCAGTGCCAGATACATTAAACCAAACGCTATAATACCGACAGTCGTATTGGTCATAATCGTTTTGGCTTGAGCAACCCGGTTGCTATTAGCATCGCCGCTAGCATAGAGAACGCCCGCCCAAATAAACATGCCAATCGCCACAATTCCAACCAAAGCAACCAGTATCGTCAAGAAAAAATTGAGTAAGGCAAATATCGCCTCGCTATCTTCGGCCTTGGAACAGATCTCGCTCGGCAACACCGCACAATCCAACGCGTAAACCGACCGACTAAGTAGCAACAGCGCGCCAACAGCACTGGTTAGAGCAATCAGACAGGTTGTTAGTTTCTGTTTCATAACGCGTATAGCTTCCTAATATTAGAGTATAGCGCTGGTAGTCCATATTTGCAAACATTTTTGACAAACATTAATATTTCTTATAACGCTCATTGACTTTTTGTAGCAAAAGTGCTATAATGAACAGTAGTATGCGGGATTGGGTAAGAACATGCCTGCAGGGTAGGATATCCTTGCGGCAAGGATTTTTGGTGCTCTCGGCAGTAACGATAGCATTATTTGCTAGTGTTCTAGCACTATCGCGGCCAGCAGCAGCTGCCGATGCCGAGCGTTCTACCAAAAACGATACCGTTATTTACCAGAAACACACCTATACCAGAATCGACAAAGCGTCGTTTGCTAGCGGCGAAAAAACCAAAAGTCTGCCGATCGCTGGCTACGACGGCTACAAATACGAAGACAACGAAGGTATCCACCTCATCTTGACCGAAGGCGACGCCAAAACTGCCACCGAAGGCCAGGCGGTTAGCTATCTTTTGCGCAGCGGTATATACGATCCATCGACGCAATCCTCGTCAACCAAAGTATCTATCGCCAACGCACCAGAAGCAGACGGCGATGACGACGGCGACAACTGCAAAGTTAACGTCGGCTGGTTCGTCTGCCCAGCTACGCAGCTTATCGCCGACCGGATGGACGGCGTACTCGACATCATCAAAAGTTTCCTGATCGTCCACACACTGCAAACCGACACCACCAAAAACAACCCGATTTACGAAATCTGGCAAAAAGTCCGCGACATCTCCAATGTCTGTTTCGTCCTGGTGTTTTTGCTGATTATTTACGCGCAAATCACCAACCAAGGCCTGAGCAACTATGGCATCAAATCAATGCTGCCGCGCTTAATCATTGGGGCCATTTTGGTCAACGTTTCGTATTGGATATCTGGCGCTCTAGTCGATACCTCGAACGTACTCGGCTCGTCAATACAACAGTTCTTTACCGACGTCCGACACGGTTTGTCTAGCCACGGCCGTCTCGGCGACGAGCTGTCATGGACTGGCGTCACTGGGGTAGTGCTAGCTGGCGGTGGCGTACTCGGCAAGGTGGTCGTCGCTAACGGCGGTATCGGCCCGTCGCTGACACTGCTAACCACGATGTTAGTCGGCGCTATCGTCGCAGCCATCGTGGCGATGGTGGTTCTGGCTATGCGCCAAGCGCTAATCACCCTGTGTATCATCGTTGCACCGCTAGCTTTCGTGGCTTACGTATTGCCGAGCACAAATAAATATTTCGATAAGTGGAAAGATCTTTTTGCCACCATGCTGCTAATGTTCCCGCTTATATCGTTCATTTTCGGTGCGGCGCAGCTAGCCGGCTACGCCATCATCGCTAATGCCGGCGATTCAATTACCCAAATCATCATCGGCCTAGCTGTGCAGGTTGCACCGATCGCCATCACACCGCTTATCATCAAGCTTAGCGGTAATTTGCTCGGCAAACTCGCTGGTATTGTCAACAATCCGAACCGCGGTATCATCGATCGCACCCGCAACTGGGCGCAGGAACGCGCTGCTTACCAAGCCGCCAAAAACCGCGCTGGCAAGAGCCTAATCAATACCGACAGAGGCATCTTTAGAAGGTCGCCGAAGCTAAAAAGAGCCGCCCGCGCCATCAACAGAGCCCACGGCAGCCGCGCTAACTTTGTCAACTCGGCCGTACGGCGGCAACATCGCCGGACACAGCGCCGTAAAGGCTTAACCGCCGCTTACGAAGCCGCTGCCAGCAACAACGCCACCGAATGGGACAACGACCGCTATGGCCGGCGCTCTGTCCAGACAGTCGAGGGCGAGAACGAAGCCCGCAAGTCAGAAATCGGCAACACCTTCTACGCCACGCCGCACGGCCAGGCGCTTGAAGCACGCCGCCGCCGGGCCAGTATCCACAAATCCGAGCTCGACAACGCCTTCGACCGCGGCCATCAAAATCTGACACACCGCCAACAACTCGCCGAAATCGACAAAGCCCGCGTCCAAAATGAATTCAACGAAAGCAGAGCCGGCCAAGAAGTCGATACCGCCCGGCGTACCGTCGAGGCGCACAAACAGCGTATCAGCAACGACCAGCAGGCCCGCTGGGACACCTTAGTGCAAACCAGCCCGGGCTACAAAGCGCTAGAATTGAGCGTCAAGAAGAGCGAATTCGATGCTGCCCGCGCTAAAGAAAAACTTGGCAAAATGCACGCCGAAATTATCGCCCAGGGCGACCAAAGCGAACATGTTGTCAACCTGCGCGGCGCCGACATTCCAACGCAAAATTATGTGCTACACGTCGCCCGCGACATCAAACGCGCTAACATCGAGACCAATCTAACCGCCAGTGCCAAACGCGCCGCCGAACAGGCACTAGCCAGCGAAGTCAACACTATGATGCTCGATAACACCGTTCGCGTCGACGGCAAACTGGTCCGCGAATACGCCGCAGGCATCGGTAACCAATCAGCGGTACTGGCCGAATACGTGGCTAAATCGCGCAAAGAAGCCGGCGAAAAGATCGCACAGCAAGCCGAACTGGCCCACCACTTCAAACTCGACCCTGGACAAATTGAAGCGCTGGCTACTGGCAAGCTAGGCACCGACACCGCTGGCCAACCAATCACTCAACTGCGCGTTACCGACGCCGCTGGCCGCAGCTACGCATTCGACGCCCGCGACGAATACGTCCGCGACATGTCGATCGCTGAACTGTTCGACGTCGGCTCGTACGAACAAAAGATGAATGTCATTAAACAAACCGGCAGAGTAGTCGACGAGCATGGCAATGTGATAGCCACCGGCTACAACTACGACTTCCGCCGCTCGGTCGAGCAAGCTATTATCAAAACTAAATTCATGCAAGCAGCTCCAGCCCTCAGCGACAAATCGCTCAAGGCTGTCCTCAACGGCGAATTCTACGGCGACGAAAGCCTGCAATACCAGTCCTTCCGCCAGATTCTCGAGGGCCGCATCAAAACCAGCACTATCGCTAATGCTAACGCTAACGCCCTAGCTGTGATGTTCGCCGATATTGATACGAGCGACCTGACCAGGACACAGTTCAATAAGCTCATCGAGGATAGCATCAGATCCGAGCAGAAGAAACTCGGCGATAAAGGCCTGCCAAACAGCGAAGCAGACGCCCGCCAGAGCCTGATCAAGCGGTTCAACAAGCGTCGCCGAAATGCCCGCAAGATGGCTGTCCAAATTCTCAACACGCCAACCGTGCGCCAGCCTATGACCGACCAAGCCGTCGACGTCCTCAAGGAATTCGCTGGCGATTTGTACGACGGCGATGACGACGATGACGACGAAAATTAGCAATTCGATAATAATTTAGCACCGCTGGCTTGATTATTTCGCCATAAAGATGTATAATAATACCACAAATGCGAGGTGGGTCGCATAGACATCATAAGCCACTAATCCCGAAGGAGGGGATTGAAGTTTTATGGTAAAAAGTCCAGATCTACTCAATAAAGAGGTTAGCCGCGGCGATCTACTAAAGTTTGCAGGAATCGGTCTAGGAATATTGGCCGCAGGAGCCTGCGCTGAAAAAACTAGCTCTGCAAAGCCAGCCAGCCCAAGTATCGCAAACATACCGAGGGAGACAGCTGACGCAAAACCTACAACTCCTGAAGCAACGCCGACACCCGTAGAAACCGCCAAGACGGTAGAGCAAAAACCTTTGCCAGACCCTGAACAGCTTATCTCGCGCGAAAGAGCAGAGGAAATATTCGCATTTCCAAACTGGAAAAGCGCGGTCGCCGAGGCCGGAAGCGAAAAAGCCGCTGCCGACAGCATAGCTGAAAAACTCAGGGGTATGGTAGACGGCATTCTTAACCCTCTATCCTTAGTTAGCGAAGAGGATCGTGCAGAGCTAGGGCTAGGGCAGCGCATTCAGAACGAAGAACTAAATAATTTCCGCGAAAATCTCCAAAAACGTGTCACGGAACTATTTCTAGAACTTACGACGGTCGATCCTACCCAGGGGTCTATACCAGAATCTATGGCATGGCTTGCTAAAAGAGGAGGAAATAACACTTTAGTAGCTCTGACCCAATGCGGCAATCCTGAATCGCTAAATGGAGACCCATTGTTCTCCAGAACTGTTGAACGCGAAGATGATTTAAAAGGAGAAGGAAAAGTATTGTATTTCACCAATTTTCCAACCCAACCGCATAAAATAAGAATCGGGACCTCCTTTGTCATGAGAGACAACCTAAACCCAGAGCCTGACTCAACTGCTTGTCAAGAATTAGATAGAAATATACAAAAAGATAGCGAAGCTAGCAAAAGCAAGTTTTTCGTATTTGACTTCACACCACCGGAAGAAGAAGGTCCTATGAAACTGGTAGATTTCAGGATAAAGAAATCAGTCAACGAACCGTAATAACTGTAAACCGCATAACTATATCAAAATAAAAGGCGTTTATAACGCCTTTTATTTTATTTACGGTTTGTATAATGTATACTGTATAGTGATTATGTATAAAAAGATTTCGCTGATCTTAATCGCTTTCGTCGTATTTGTGTCATCTTTTGTAGGATTATTAAGTAGTCAAGCAGCTGCTGCAGAGCCAGATGCTCATCCTTTTTACCCTAACGGAATTGCAGATGCTGGAAAAAAGGCCGCTTTTGCCAACATGTTTTGGGGATGTTTTAAAGTTTATAGAGGCGATGAGACTTCTCGTAAGTATTCAAAAAGTGGTGCCGAAATAGGCGAAACTCAATTTCAAAATAACGATGAACAAATGGCTACCGTTGGTGCTATAACTGGAATAGAAAAAGGTGACGGTAGAATATCATGTTCAAATATTAATTCTACATTCTTATCTTCAATGGGAGCCTTAGGTTTTAGCAATAGAACTCCTCGGGAAGTTTATTGCGATATGGATAAACTTGTCAGTGGTACTGTAGCTACCACAGGAGCTTGTCCGGCTAGTACAGGTACAGGTAACCCCCTAGATATAGTTAATGATAATGCTGCAATTGCTCTTTTTAATAAAGCTGAGTCTATACACGGCCACATACAATACTATATAGGTTATAAAACGCTAGTTGCTCAATGTGGAGTTACTGACGCAGGGGTGCGATCAAAAGATGATGGGCACGGAGGCGAAGGCTACTACGATATAGGTATTGTTAAAAATGATGGCACCATAGAAACACATGCATATCAATTAGCCAACGCAAATTCTGAAGTTACTTTTTGGAATACAAGTGGCGCGAGCGGTTGGGCTTATGTTTACCAGAAAAAATGTAAAGATTTCTTAATGGAAACCTTAGGGCCAAGCAAGCCTGCAACCGCTGCGTACGCTACGTACGTAAAGAGTAAGATTAAAAAACCTGCATCTTCTATTGAATGCGAGAGTAAATATAAATCTGATCCTGAAAAAAGTGCGTGTATAAAAGGAGCTAATCATAAAGGTGATTCTACATTTTGTGATAAAGAGTATCCTTTTTCTACTGCAACTTTTGAAAAAGGAAGCGCAGATGAACTAATGAACGAACAAGCTAAAAAAGCAAATGCCGCCTGTAAGTATGGTGCCACTGGTACTACTAGTAGTAGTAGTAGTGGTAGTGGTAGTGGTAGTGGTAGTGGAACTGTCACTTTACCCGACGGATCAACCATTGAAGCAGACCCTGAAGCAGAGAGTACAGAATCAGAAGAAGACCAAGAAAACTGCAAAATCGACTACATCGGTTGGATAGTCTGCCCGATTGTCAACACTCTGGCCAGTATGTCTGAGGGCGCACGAGCACAACTAATTAATATGTTAACTGTTGACGCCAAAAGTATTCTAGGCGATACTTCCGAGGGCTCTGTCTATTCGTATTGGTCAAAGATTCGCGATTATGCAAATATCCTTTTCGTGGTGTTCTTCCTATTCGTCATCTATTCGCAGATGACTGGATACGGTTTAGACAATTACGGTATCAAACGCATGTTGCCAAAATTAATAGTAGGCGTAATAGTGGTTAATGCATCATTCTACATATGCGGATTACTAGTAGACCTGTCTAACGTCGTCGGGTCGAGTGCTTTCAACTTTGTCTCGGCTGCTGCCGTCGGCGATATACCAGCGGGCGAGTGGTCAAACAGTGACAGTGGCTGGATTAACAAAATCGCTGGACTCGCTCTAGTGCTAACGGTCGGATATTTTGCGCTAGCAACAGTAATTTCGATGTTACTGTTCGTAGTAATCACGGCAGTGACTACGATTTTCTTACTAGGCGTGCGGGAAGCTATCATCATCCTATGTATCGTACTGTCGCCGCTAGCATTCGTCGCGATGATAATGCCAAATACCGAGGGATTGTACAAAAAATGGTGGAGTGCTTTCAAAGCCTCTCTGATGGTCTATCCGATGGTGGGACTAGTTTTTGGTGCTAGTAATTTAGCGGCGAGAATTCTCGGTAGCGGCCTTAAGGAAAGCGATATTATTATGCAGTCTATCGTTGCTTTGCTAGTGTTTGCACCATTACTGATCGTACCGAAACTAGTCAGAAGCGCCGTTGAAATCATCGGTATCGGCGGGGCAGTTGCTTGGCTTAATAAACAGATGAATAAGGGTCGAGATAAAATGACCGACAAGGTCGGCAAGTGGCGAGAAAATAAACTCACTAGCCAGTTTGGTAAGCATCGCCGCGAAAAGGCACAGCTTAGGAACGCTCAGATACGCGGCGGCACTTATCGAGGTAGAGGAGGTATTGCCAACTTTAGAAACTGGCGATCAGCAGCCAATAGAAGACTTAATGCTAAGAGCGGCGATTTCGGCCAGAAACGCAAATTGGTTGGATCAATGGCCTTATTGGAAGAAGATAAAGAACGCATGAAGATGGCTAACGCCTGGATCGCCGACAACAATATGTCGTCTGATCGTTTGGCTGAGATAGCTACTGGTGTAGATAAAGATGGTAACAAAGTAGATTTAAAAGGTATATCATCCTATCAGCGACGCGCCGCCATGCAGGCTCTAGCCCCGCATATGACCGGTAAACAAGCTGCTGACTTAGCTACAGCTTCCGCCTCATTTGGGGACGCCTCGCTACAAAAAGAAGCTGCCGATGCCATCGGTCAATCTGGCGCCAAAAAAGCACCATGGGTAGGCGGCAAGCAGCTCGAAGCTATCCGGCAGGGTACTTACAATGAACAAGCAGCTATGAGCGATTACATAAGGGATAAGGTTAGCGGCGAAGGTCTAGCTAATGCGGGAGCAGAACAAATTCGGCAAATGGTAACGTTTGCTGCGCAAAACTCTCAGAATGGCGACAATTCATATATGCATTCACTGTCCAGAGCCCGCGCTGATCTGGAAAATGACCCTAAACGAGCTGGCGGACTTCAAAATGCAGTACGTAGAGAGATTAATAATATTCCTTTACCGCAAAATCATGGTTCTGGCGGTGGTAATAATCAGAATAATCAGAATAATCAGAATAATCAGAATAATCAGAATAATCAGA
>CALISG010000006.1 GCA_938042065.1 uncultured Candidatus Saccharibacteria bacterium | reverse complement strand
GTCACAAACGAATACCCCTGCTGCTTCAGCGCGCTAAGGATACACGGCACGGCACCGACTGACGTTTGGTGAATGTCGTGCATCAGGATGATGGCTCCGGGGCGAGCGCCAGCGACGGCGCGCGAGCAGACGATGTCGCTGTTGCGGTCAGCCCAATCGCGGGTATCGACCGACCACAAGATTGACGACATGCCGCGCAGGCGAAGCTGCTCCAAGACAGCGCTGTTGACCGCACCATAAGGCGGGCGCATAACAGTTGGTGTGACGCCGGTGGCTTGTTTGATAGCATCGTTAGTACGGTCAATTTCGCCAGCAATTTGGCCAACCGGCAATTTAGGCAGTTCTGGGTGCGACCACGAATGATTGCCTAGTTGATGGCCGCGCGCGTGCATGCGTCGCAATACGTCGGCTTGCCCGGAGACTTTGCTGCCGATCAAGAAAAACGTCGCTTTAGCGCCATGCTGATCCAATATATCCAGCAGCTGCGCGGTGTACGGTCCCGGCCCGTCGTCAAAGGTTAAGGCAATCACTTTATTGTCAGAATTCGCGGCTGTCGGTGCGGCGGGCGCTGGTGTTGGTTTTGGCTCGGGCGGTTTAGGAACATTAGCCAGTTTCCGGGCTGTCGGATTTTGCAGATATTTGGCAACGGCGGCGATCGGCACTTTGATCGTCATTTCGCCGTAGGCTGACGGCAAGAGCGACGCCTGTCCGATTGGCCAAGCTAGACTATTACCGCCATCGGTAATAACGAAATTCGATAGCGTTTCTTGGGTGATCGTTTCATTGAGATCCAGCTCTGCCTGCTGGCGCTGCTTGATGGTCTCATTGATGTTGTTTCGGGCAGCTGCCACGATTTCCCTGGTCGCTTTCTCTGATTGCTCGGTCAAATCGCTCAAGCTAATCACCTCGCCAGATTTTTTATCAAACGTCCAAAAATGCGTCAGCGACACCGGATGGGCGCCGTGTATATCTTGCTTTATGTTAATAATAATTGATAAAGCAGCTGAATTATTGTGTGTAATCTGATAACTAATTGTTTCAGTCATAGGTTGATTGAAACTTAATACATTAGTAGCGATATAGCGAAAATCCCTATCGTCACGGGTAATTACTTGAGCTATAGTTTTATTGATTTTGTTATTTTTAGTTATAGGATATTCAATTGAAACTTTTTCACGACTAGTTTGGCGTATCACGAATTTCGATCGGATTTCAGAATAGCGTGAATCTGTAAAATAATATTTTTCATCTGACAGAGGGGTTGGCTGGCGCATTAGCTGCTGATTAAATTGTAAATGAATAAAAATTAGTAGCCCAGCCGCAATTACAATAAAAAATAATATAATAAAGCGAACAACTATTCGTTTTTTACTTATATACACTTCTGGTTTAGACTGGTTTTTTCTAATTAATTTTGTCCGCGATCCTCTTGCAGGCATACTTTTAGTATAGCACTAATATGAAGTAAGGCTATGACCTATTGTATATATAACCGCAATTTGCCGTTTTGTAGGTTTTCGACTGTTAACAGAATGTGTGGCTAGATGAATTATTTGTTAATACTTATTGGATACGTGCTGGTATAGTCGTTACTAGTGTGACTTTACTTTGCTT
>CALISG010000005.1 GCA_938042065.1 uncultured Candidatus Saccharibacteria bacterium | reverse complement strand
TCGTACATCAGCACCTTTTCGCCTTCGTAGATTTTGCCCGCTTCGTACAGCTGCTTGAAAGCCCACCAGACACTCTCCATAAAATCCTTATCCATGGTGCGATAAGCGCCCTTGAAGTCTACCCAGCGGCCGATGCGGTCGATCACACCCTGCCACGTTTCGCTATTGGCCACCATGCTTTCGCGCGCTTTGTTGATGTATTTTTCTAGGCTGATGGTTGGCAAAGGATTACCGTCCCTATCTAGCGGCGCTGGCTGGTCGCTATTCGTCACAATCTGCCGCCGATCCACAATATTCAGCTGCTTTTCGACAAAATTCTCTGCCGGCAACCCATGGCAGTCCCAGCCCCAGCGGCGCTCCACGCGCTTGCCCTTCATTGCCCAGTAGCGCGGCACCGCATCTTTAACGATTGAGCTCAGTAACGTACCATGATGCGGCACGCCAGTAATAAACGGCGGCCCGTCGTAAAAAACGTAGACATTATCTGCCGGCCGCTGCGCCACTGACTTTTCAAACGCCTGATCGTCCTTCCAGCGCTGCACCCAATCTTTTTCATATTCTGCCGCTCGGCGGCGTGTTCCGTGTTTGAATTTCATTACACTTTCTCCTTATTTACCTTATATTCACTGCTTTGTTTAAATTATTAATCAAACTTTCCTGTTCCCTGTTCATCATTCTATTAGTCTCCTAATCGCTTTTACTATCTCCTCATCAGCAACAGTCACGATTGTATTGTTTGTTTTGAAATGAGAGTCTGGTTTCTTGCCAAAATATTTTCGCATAATATCGCCCGCCTCCAACGCCACGCTTTTCGCAAAATCTAGCCATTCTTGCTGCTGGTTAGTCATGATTTGCCTCTGTTTGCAACGATTTTGTCATTAACCGTAGCTTATATGTCTGCGGGTTGGGTTTGCCGAAGAGAAAATCATACGTATCGCTACCGCCTACCTGCTGATAACTGTAACCTAGTTTTTCATACAGCTTTTTCGCTGGTTCATTTGAAATTTCAACGCCCAGTCCAATCATAGAAAAACCTTGGTGGCGAGCCTCATTTTCTACTGCCATAACAAGCATAGTTGCCAAGCCCCGACGTCGATAATTCTCGTCAATTTCCAGCGCATTGATTTGCGGTAAACCCGGAAAATCCTTTTCAATGATAGATGTCTCATCGCCCCAATCATGCCGCAAAGTCACCCGACCGGCATAGCGCCCACCCGCCTCTACCGCCAACACCACCGCCTTTTTCTGTCTAGCCAAATCACGTAGTGTCGCTTCATAATCATCAGAGATATACATCTCTTTTTTAAGGCGAGTAAATGAGCTGCTGCCGGGCGGCACTACCTCAATAACAGGCGTATATTTATTAGGATTAAGCGAGCATTCGCCGTTGGTATCTTTAAGCAACTCTTGTTTGCTAGCTGGCACTAGTATTATTTCCTTTCAAAAAAATCACCTCTCTTGAACTCGAGAATCCGCTGGAGGTGTTTCAAACGGACGGTACCATCTCGATTCCAAAAGAAGTGATTCTTTTAGCGCTTTCTTATGCTATTTACGCAAGCTCACGGCGGGGTCTAATATCAGCTGATAAAAGCCAATTTCTTCCCGCAGGCTTCGCGGTTGATAGCCGCTCACTTCGCCGCGCCGCCACAACAGCCAGCACACGCGAAAACGCCCTACTCACATTCTACTACATAAAATCAAAATACGCTATATCTAGCGTAGGCACACCAGATATAGTGTTATCTCGAGCCAAATCAAACTAAACTATTTTACTTCCAAACCGCCCAAAACGCACTCGCCGCGCAGTATAATTGTCTTTTTAGCGGAAGATTTGGATACTGTTTTATCCTCGCTACCACCCAAAACGCCGCGAACCTCGTTTTTAACAATCACATCGTCTGGCAAGTTGATGCTGACGCCGCCGCAAAACGTAAAGATGTCGATGACTGCACCGTCCTTAATTTTCGCCTGGCGCAAATCCAACTCCACGCCGCCAAATATCGCCGTTGCTGAACCGCCAGCATAATCGCCCTTCACGCGCGACTCTTCACCATAAAAAATCGCAACTTTTTCATTATCGCTACTGTCACTGGCTGATTTTTCATATTTCTTGCGATTTCCAGATCCAATACTAAACACCACCATCAGACCAACAGCAATCAGCACCACCGGCCAAAATATCTTCCAAATACTAATGTCAATCACGCCGTAAGAGTTCAGCCCAATCGACACACCAGTAGCCATCAATAGCAACCCCCACGCTCGCGTTAGCATCTTCCGGGAACTGATTATCGTGGTTAGCCCCGCCAAAACCAGACCAACCGCCCAAACAGTTCCCCAGAACACATTCCAGCTATCAAACTTGATAATCTCGAGATTCCTCAGTAACAGAACCCCGCCGAGCGCCGCAATGGTGATACCAAAGAAAACCCTAACAAGAAAATTTTTCTTCATAACACCATTATGACATATCAATCGCGGCTAGTAAAACTATCGCTTCCGGCGCTTTTTCACGAAGACAATCCCCCGCCAAACCGCCGCAATAACCACGGCAATCGCTCCAATGATAATCGCCCAAGCACCAGGCGTCGGCCAGAAAAATAACTCTATTGGCTCAACCTTTCTTGTCGTTAAATCAGCCGAATTTTTACTAACACCCCATTCGCCAGCCTTTTTATTATACGCAATCGAAAGTTCGGCGCGGTACTTGCCGCCCCAGAACGGCTGCAAATTACTCTCGTAGCGGAACTGGCGGATTTGCTCGGCAATTGCTGCATACTCGCCGCCGTTTTGATAAACAACGTTACCCAACATATCTCTGACCACCAACTTGACATCAACGTCAGCCGAAACGTTGCCAGAATTTTTGATAGCAATGTTATATAGCTGCTTGCCGTTATTATCGACAGCGAATTTATCAATTGTCACATCACGGTGAATATTACCAGGGATAGTAATCGCCATACGCACCGCTTGGCGCGTTTGCAGCTGGATACCGCCTTTCTTAGCAGCGGCTGGATCGGCTTTGCGCTGGATCACCAAACAGGCGTTATGCTCGCCGACGTCAGCCTTATTAGGCACGGTAACTGCGAAATCAACGTTCGTCGATGCGCCAGGCGCCAATGCCACCTCGCTTTTCGCTAATTTTACCCAATTGCCAGCATCTTTCTTTTCCTCAACCTGCTGCTTGCATGTCATATCGCCAGTCGCCGTGACTGTGCCATCGACGGCATACACCTCGATATTCGCCTGCTCGGCCAGCCCGTTAGTAATCGTCAATTGATCAGATTTACTAGCTCCGCGATTCAATTGATAAATAAAAATCGACTGCGTCCGCGGGTTGTTCGGATCGGGATTCGCTGGACGACTACCAATTCCTGCTGCCAGAACCGACGACGGCCATAAAACGCCTGCCGCAACCGCCATTACCGCTAGCTTGCGCCAGCATGAAACTACACCCCGTATTCTCCTCATTAAAATCATATGATTTATTATACCAAGCCAAGACGCTCATGGCTATACCGACACCCGCCGATCCCCCCAAAAATTAAACAATCCGTGTAAATGAAAACCAGACGCCCGAAAGAGCGCCCAATTTTCATTGATATAACTGCGCCAGATCTTAGATAGCGGCCACAGTTTGAGTCATCGGCAAAGTATAAGTACCTGCTGCTTGGCCAGCTGGAATAGCTTGGCTCAAGCCGACACCCGTCACATAACCGCGCCAAACATCATCAGAACCAGCCGCCGCGCTAATCAGCGTTACTGGAGAAGTGCCGGAAAATGCTGCCTGCGAGCCCAGTGTGATGCCCGTGGAAGCACCGATCATTGATGTCAGCGTTCCAGCAGCCGGGTTAACTGTCAACTGTCCAGTCGTGGCATTACCGTTGTACTGGTATGTGTTGCTGCCGCTCGTCCACTTTCCCGTACCAGGAGTTGTCGCATTCAATGTCAGCGTCCAGCCATTATTAGCGCCGCCAGGGTTATCGACGGCAATGCGCTTATCATTAGCGCCAAATGTACCAGTCGTCATCTGGGCAGAAGTCGACGCCGTAGTCGCATTCATGGCAAATGTTGGATTTGTCACTACGCTATCGCCGGTATCGCGAATATCGGTGCTGAGCACGCCAGCATTAATCGTCTGGCTCAATTCTGACGTCGCTGTAGTAGCCGCATACACCGCCGTACCCGCCAAGCCGACTACACTAGCTACACCAGCCGCCAAAACTACATTTGTTATTAGTTTTTTCATATCGTATCCTTTCTTTTACATTATTTTCGTTACTTCGTTGTCCATTACAGTGCTACTATCTACCCTCCTTCGCACCTCCGAACATCCGCTAATTTCCTATGGTTCATGACCGCCTCCTCGTCTGTTACATATCAGCAGTATGAACGCAATAATAATCATTCCCGACGCGGCTATCACTATAAACCACATATTTACGCCGGTATTAGCCAAATCTTTACCAGGTTTTACATCTGTAGTAGCTGCCGAAACAACTGGAACTGCTGGTGCTGGTGGAATTACTGGCGCCGCCGGCGGCAAGATTCTTGGCGGAATAGTAACTGTAAAAGGTACCGCGTGATTAATTTGCAAAGCCGAGCCGTAAGCCCGTGTCGAGGAAGTAATCTCGCCAAGGTAAGTTTTGCCGCGTTCTATCACCAGCGTCGTATCGCCAGGATGTGTATTCGGCCAATTAGATAGATCAAGCACCCAAGCATTGCCATTAACCGTCAATTCTGGATCAACTCCCAGGACAAACACCCTGCCGGCAAACTCAACCGCCAGCTGATGCACGCCAGTCACCGAATCAATAACCGTATGTACCGCATCATACGCGCCATAAATCACTGGGTAGCCGTTATCTTTAATTACTGAATGGTCGTATTTTGGCGCGAAAACGTCGCACTCCACATCATTCACTTGACCAACCGCTCTGCTGTAAACTGTATGCGAACAATCTATTTCACGAATTAACTGTGAAAAAGTTGAATCTGCTGAAGTTGTCGCCAGAGCAGCTTTGCTATTAAAAACTACGCCAATTATCGCTGTTAAAAATACAACAACTACCGCACCAGTTCTCATTATATTTTTCATACTCATCATTGCGCCACAACCGTTACTGTTACTGGCAATGTATACGTGCCTGGCTTCTGATACGCCGGAATAGTCTGCTTCAAGGAAATATCCTGCAATTTAAACAAGCAAGTCAAACCACTGCTGCTCGAGGCGGTCACCAGTGTAATAGCGTTAGCCGACGCCGTACCAGCTACAAACGCACCGCCCGCGCCATACGACAAACCAGCCGTCGTACAGGCCTGCCCCAGCGGCGTCGAGCCGGAAGCCGTAAACGCGCTTGATGATAGGTCAACCGATAATTGCCCTTGGTCTGTATTAGTACTATTAAACGCATAATTGGCTGCGTCGCCAGTCTGCGTCCATTTAGCTGTCGAACCGCCAGTTGCCGCCAATGAAACGCTCCAGCCTGTCGTCGATAAGCTATTTGCCACCTCAAGCTGTTGCGACGAATTATTAGATAATTTCGCAGTCGTGGTACTTGCCGTTTTACCAGTCATTGCTGCCGAAAATACAGTAGTCGGATTAGTTAATGTGGTATCAGTGGCATCGGCAAATCGAATATCCAGCGAACCGCCCGCTGTCTTAAATTCCGGATACTGCGAATATGTGTCAATACTCGTCCCTGGAGCCGCTGCTGTATCAGCCGCCAAACGAATACAATAACTAGTGTTACGCTCCAAACCGTTATCAGTCAATGCTAAATCCCACAGGCCCGTCTCACCAGAATTAATATCACGATTGTTCGTGAACGTCAGCTGTGCAGCGCTACCTGGGCGGACTATTGATTGATAGCTGTGACCAACACTAGTTGGCGGCAAACCTGGATTATTAGCCATCGCCGCAATCGCTGTCCCATTGTTCGGACCAGCTGCCGAGTACGCCAAAGCCGAGTTATTAGTCACATCTTGCCAACCCGCCGCCACTGCCTGGCACGTCGCCGCAGTCTTTTTGGCATATTGGGCGCGAAGTTTCATGGCGTTAGCGGCAATGGTGGTGTTTTCTTTGGGAGCGTAGACGTGAGTAGGGACGCCGGAATTAATGGTTGAATTGTTACCAAGCTGACCACTTGAATTACCCCCCCAACAATATGCTTTATCATCAGAAGCGATAGCGCAAGTATGCGAACTGCCAGCAGAAATCTGCTTGATAGTCTTTCCGGCTAATACACCGGAAGTATTGACAGCGACAGGGACGCCGGAATTAATGGTTGAATTGTTACCAAGCTGACCACTTGAATTACCC
>CALISG010000004.1 GCA_938042065.1 uncultured Candidatus Saccharibacteria bacterium | reverse complement strand
AATAATCAGAATAATCAGAATAATCAGAATAATCAGAATAATCAGAATAATCAGAATAATCAGAATAATCGCGATCAAGGTGGTAATGACCAAGGCGGTAACGATAACAACCAAGGCGACGGCAACTAAGATACGCGGCGTACTAGCAGCTACATAAAGTATTCTTATGCGCTATAATAAGCAGTATGGCAGAATATAAAGTCGCACAAGACGTCGAGGCAGAAGACAAGCTGATCGGACCGTTTAGTTTTCGGCAGTTCATCTACCTGATAATTGCTGCTGTTGCTGTTGCCTTAGCCTGGGGATTGGGTCAGATATTTATCGGTTTGGCAATTATTCCTTTGCCAGTTATCATATTTTTCACCGTGTTGGCGCTGCCGCTGCGCAAGGATCAGCCGATGGAGATCTATGTAGCAGCTATTATCTCTTATAGGCTGAAGCCGCGCAAGCGCGTCTGGTCGCCCGACGGTATCGAATCGCTGATCGAGATAACCGTGCCAAAGGCTGTCGACGAGCATCTGACAAAGGACCTATCGCAGATGGAGACCGAAAAGCGCCTGTCGTATCTAGCAGATATCGCCGACACCAAGGGTTGGTCGATCCGCCATACCACCGAACCAACCCCGAACAGTTCGATGGTGTCAGACCAATATTACGCAGCTCAGCAAACGGTTGGCATGCTCGACGAAGACGGCAGTGTCGCCAGAAAGTTCGACGCTATGATTTCGCGGGCAGACCAAGAGCGCCACGACCGAATTATCCAAAATATGTATTATCAAGCGCAGACACAAGCGCCAACACCGCAGCCGACAGCTAACCAGGCGGCACCGCCTCAGGCGCCTCAAGCCTTTGATAATGATGACGTCGGTGATACGGCCGTGCAAAACGATGAACATTTACCAAAGTTCAACCCTTACCCGACCATTCACCAATCAGTTATCCAGCCTACGAGCCAGCAAAGCAACACAACTGCCAACAGTCCTATTCAAGCTAGCTCAACAGAGCCAACCAAGCCAACCAAGCCAACCGAACCAACAGCAAACACTAGCGCAACAGCAGCTTCAGATGATATAATTAGTTTAGCTAATAATAGCGGCTTGTCGATCGCCGCCCTGCAGCACGAAGTAGATCGAGTCAAACAGAAGAAAGAAGACAGCGAAGTATTCATTTCGCTGCGCTAGGCAAAGAAAGGAGTGGGGGTGCCGCCAAACAATTTACCGCCGAATCAAGCACCAATGCCAGCGCCAATGCCGCCGGCTATTGCTGGTTCTGGGCAAAATATCGCGACACCAGGCGACCCCGCTGGCAATCCTGGCGCACCATCATCGACCGACCCGAAAAAGGGCAAGGGCAAAGAACAGCCAAAGGCCACTAGCACCCAAAATTCCCTGATTTTTTCAGAATTACGCGACAGCATGGTGGTGATGAACGACGGATCGTTTCGCGCTATTGTTGCTTGCAAATCGATCAACTTCGACCTGATGAGCTCGCGCGAACGCGACGGCGTCGAGCTAAGCTATCAAGACTTCCTCAATGCTTTGTATTTTCCAATTCAAATATTCATTCGCTCGCAGCGGGTCGATATCGGCCCGTATCTCGATAAGCTCGACGCTCTGCGGCGCGACCAGGACAACATGCTGCTAGGCGTATTGATGGACGATTATATCAACTTTATCGATGTTTTGTCGCAAGAAGCTAACATCATGGACAAAAGCTTTTTTGTGGTCATTCCGTATTTTCCGACTGGCGACGTTACCAATATCGTCCAACAGAGCAAGGGGATATTCTCGATATTATTTGGTAGCAAAAAAGAAAATGTCACCAAAATCGACACCCAAACCTACGCCAAGGCCAAAGAAGAAATCAAAAACCGCGTCGATTCGGTAATCGGCGGGCTAATGCGCGTTGGCGTTTATTCTATTCAGCTCAATACCAAGCAGCTAGGCGAATTATACTACAATATATATAATCCAGATACAGCTGTACGAGAGCCGCTTGACGACTTTGGCGATGTAGCGTCGCTATACGTCCGCAAGGGCGAAGGTAATAATCCGTACACCCACGAGGAGGTTAGGTGATGGCCCGCAAGAAAAAGATGGATCCGCTAGATATCGCCGCCCAGCAGCGCGAGCGCGAGCAGGCAGAGGTCGAACAAGCTTTCCTCAAGGGTATGACCACGCTGCGCGACTTAATCGCGCCGAGCAGCCTCGAAATCCATTCGGCTTATTTCCGTATCGGCACCAAATACGGCCGAACTATGTATGTCTACGGCTATCCGCGCCGGTTGTATACGGGCTGGCTATCGGGATTAATTAACATTGATCAAGTCCTCGATATCAGTATGTTTATTTATCCTGTCGATACAGCGATTGTCCTCAAAAATTTGCGCAAAAAAGTTACTCAGCTAGAGGCCGATATGGCGATTAATGCCGAAAAAGGCAAGACGCGCGACCCAGCCAAAGAAGCCGCTCTGCAAGATGCCGAAGAGCTACGCGACGAGCTGCAAGTCGGATCAGAGCGCTTTTTCCGCTACGGCCTGTACGTGACGATTTACGGCGATAGCTTAGAGGAATTAGGCTATGTACAGCACTCGATCGAGACATTTTTCGGGCAGATGCTGGTTTATAGCAAAACCGCTTCTAGCCAGCAAGAACAAGGCCTCAACAGTACGGTGCCGCAAATGAGCGACCAGCTGCAAATTCGCCGCAATATGAACACTGGCGCCGTCAGCACCAGCTTTCCGTTCACTAGCGCCGACTTAACCCAAGAAAACGGTATTTTGTACGGTATCAATATGCACAACAACGGCTTGGTGATTTTCGACCGCTACACGCTAGAGAACGCCAACATGGTAGTATTCGCTAAGTCTGGCGCTGGCAAGTCATTTACTGTCAAGCTAGAGGCTCTTCGCAGCATGATGATGGGCGCCGATATCCTGATTATCGACCCGGAAAACGAGTACCAGCGGCTAAGCGACGCTGTTGGCGGCAGCTATATTCGGCTCAGCCTCAGCAGCGACACGCGAATCAATCCTTTTGATCTGCCAAAAGTTATCGATAACGAAGAAGCCGACGACGCCCTGCGTGCCAATCTAGTGACGCTGCACGGGTTGCTGCGGCTGATGCTGGGCGGAGCTTCAGCTAATAGCGCTGGTATCGGCTTATCGCCATCCGAAGAGGCCGACCTCGACCAAGGCTTGATTGATACTTACGCTCGCGTCGGCATCACTAGCGATCCACTGACGCACACTTCGGTACCGCCGACAATGGGCGACCTATACGATACTCTGTTACACATGGGCGGTACCGGCCCGCAGTTAGCGCAGCGCCTGCGCAAATATACCACTGGCACGTTTGCTGGTATCTTTAGTCAGCAGAGCAATATTGATATCAACAACAATATGGTGGTCTTTAATATTCGCGACCTCGAGGACGAATTGCGGCCAGTGGCCATGTATATCGTCCTTAGCCACATTTGGAATATTGTCCGCACCCAGCAGAAAAAGCGTATGTTAATCGTCGATGAGGCTTGGCAGCTGATGAAATATGACGACTCGGCGAACTTTATGTTTAGTTTAGCCAAGCGCGCTCGTAAATATTACCTGGGCCTGACGACTATCACTCAGGACGTCGAGGACTTCATGGGCAGCAAAATGGGCCGCGCCATTGTTTCGAACTCATCAATGCAGTTACTGCTAAAGCAATCGTCGAGCGCCGTTGATGTGCTTGGCGACGTTTTCAAATTAACCGAAGAAGAGCGTAAGCGCCTAGCTAACTTCCCAGTCGGGCAGGGGTTATTCTTTGCCGGGCAGAATCACGTTCATATCCAGATTGTCGCCAGCGACACCGAAACTGGCCTGATTACCACCAACCCGCAGGCAACACTACAACAAGCCGCCGCAGCCGCTGCCGAGGAGCAGACATAATAGCTTAAAAAGGTTATAATAAGATTATGCCGCTAGGTACAAGAGAAAGACCAGACACCAGCCAAGACAACGCCGACGACTTTGACCAGTGGGAGCGTCAGATGCAGACACCCACAGACCAAGGCCATGCCGACGATTTCGACGCCTGGGAGCGCGAAATGTCGCCGAGCCAGGCGCACTGGGATGATACCGTCAGCCGAAATTTGTCGAGGATGGAGAATAAAAAACCAGCCAAACGCGGCAACGAAGCGGCTAGCGGTAGCGGTAATAGTAGTGGCGACGCCGCTGGCAATATCAATAACAAAGAGAAGCAGTCGCAGCAGCAAGACGGCTGGCGCGACAACACCTCGAGAGACCTAAACAAGCCTAAGAAGGGCAAGGGTAAATCAGGCGGCTTTTCGGCTATGAATAAGCTCAAACGATTTGGCCCGACTGGCGCGGTAGCCAGCATGCTACTGGTTGGTGCTGTTGGTATCGGTTCGTCGACTAGCATCATGGGCTCGTTACTGGTATCCATCAAAGAGTCAATCGTCACCAATATCGATCAGCAGCAATATACATCATCGTCGCGATCAAACCGAATTTTGTCGCGGCGCCTGGCTGATAATGCCACATCTGGTTCTTGTACATTAGTTAAAATCGCCTGCCGCTTTCACAAACCAACTAATTACCAGCTCAAACAGCTCGACAAAGCCGGCGTCAAAGCTCTAGATGAAGCTGGCGAAGTTATCGAAAAAGGCAAGTTAATCGGCGGCAAGCGGCCAGCTCACTATCTGATAGACGGCGAAAAAATATCCGCCAAAGATTTCAAAAAGGCGCTGCGCAATAACCCTAAACTTCGCAACGCTTTCCGGCGCGCCTATAATCCGCGCTGGGTGAACTGGGTTGACGACGCCGCGGTCAAGTTCCTCAAGAAAATAGGCGTCACCAAAAAAGTAGCAGAAAAGTTAAACTCCAAAAAAACCAGAAAAGCTCTAACCGAAGCCACAGACGAATTAACGAAAATAGAAGACAAAGCGGCTGATAAACTGAATAAAGAAATCGCCGAACAAGCTGGTGATTACGCTACAAAAGAAGCCAAAAAAGCCACCAAAAAGAAAGGGAACGACGTCAAGCTAATGATGGCTCAAGGAATCTGCGCGGCAGCCAAGGCGCCAAATGTGGCAGTCAATATCAATAAGGCTTTTCGAATCGCCCAGTACGCTAAACTAGGTTATACCTTTTTGACAGCCGCTGATGCAATCAAAAAGGGCGAAGCCACCCCAGAAATGGTCAACAACGTAGCGACTATCCTCACTCAATCATACACTAAGTCCGACGGTACTATCAAAAAACCCGCCACCGACGCTAAACTGATGAAATATACTATGGGTCTCGGCACCGCTGGCAGCTCGTCGTCGTATATACCAGGAGTTGGCGGCACTCTAGCCACCTATCTAGGCGTTGTCAATAGCGAACCTGTCAAAATGGGATGCGACCTGATCGGCTCGACAGCAGCCGAAGTCGGCGTCGATGTTTTTGACGGCCTCAGGGCTGGACTAGGACCGATTGGCTGGGCCTGGGTAGGCGGAGAGCTGCTCATCGAAGGCTTATTGACTTTCGATACTGTCCAAGAAAAACTCAGTTCAGTCATGGGAAGTATTGTACAGACCTCTATTGACGCATTCACCAAATGGGTAGACATGAAAGCATTAGCCGAATACTTCCTAGGCGACAAAACCAAGGGAGCAACTGGCACTGATGTCGGCGACATCACTGGCGTGGGCTTATCAAACAGCATGGCCGACCAAGCCAGCTACACTGGCAATGCACCGCTAACCGTCCAGCAAAAAGTTGCCTTCGACGAGCAAATTGTCCAGCCCGAGCGTATTGCTCTAGCCGAAGAAGACCGCTTGACACACAGCCCATTCGACATCTCTAGTCCGAATACTTTCCTGGGGTCAATCGCTATACGATTCGTACCGTATTTAGGTATGGCATCGAGTCCATTAGCGTTCGTATCGGCTATCTCGTCGATATCTACCTCGTCGCTGTTTAATCTATTTAATCCGTCGGCTTATGCCAAAAATATCATTGACGAGAACAAATGCACGCAAAACTCGGTGCTAGCCAACGAAAAAGACATCGCTGTCGGTCCAGCCTGCGACGTTCAATACGGCGTACCAACTGATTATATGGGTATAGAGCCTGATCAAGTAGCTAGCGAATTAAGCGCTTCCGGCGATATCGACGAAGACGGCAAAGTAAAGAGTAATAGCGAGCTGCAAGACTGGATAGACACTTGCAACCAAGCTAGCATCATAAACACCAAAGAATGCACCGTCGACAGCCGGCAGCGCGCCCTATATAACCTATACCAAATCGACAAACGCACTGTCGATGGTATGGATGAGGATCCAGATAAAACGAAATCAGCAGCAGGTTCAGGCTCAGGATCAACCACCAGCGGCCCTGGCGCCACCTTGCCAGATGGCGACGTTATTAGCCTGGCCAAGCAGATTGTCGATAATCCAAATATTACCTACGATGGCGACCAGTTCCAAAATATGGCAAATGGACAACCTGCGGCGTACGGCGTGACGGTCGACAAAAGATTACTGCAAGTTATCCTGCATATCGCCAAAAAATACCCTATCTATATATCCTCGTTGGTCCGCGAAGATAGTCCTGACGCTTGGTACAGCTTACACCCTGTTGGAGAAGCTGTCGATATAGCGATGATAAACGGCACAGCAACAACAGGCGGCGACCAGAACGCTATAGACATGCTACAATATCTCCTTGATAGCAAAGTTCTACCGCAAGGCGCTGGTATCGGACAGGAAGGTTGTGGTAATCGTGCTGGCTCAGGAATGGACGGCAAATTGTCTAGTGCTGGCTTGGTGCCTCATGATGATACATGTAACCACGTACACTTAGCACTACGCTGGACAAGGAGTGCTCCGAAAAATTGGTAGATTAGTATGCGAAAAACACTGTCTATTATACTATCAGCAATCATACTAGCGAGTACCTACACTCAAACCACTTCAGCTGCACTAGAGAAACTGAATATCAACTCATCTATTAACAATATAGAATACTACGACAGCAATGCCGCCTGCTCGACAGGGTCGGGTACCGATTTATCGTCAGTCAGCCCTGGCAGCGGCGCACCAAACGGTATGACCTATCCTAATCTAGATGCCGCAAAAATGGCAGACGCAATCGAAAAATACATTGAAACTCACGCACCAGACAGCCCATTAAAAGGTACCAGTCAAAAAGCTGTGGCGAGCGCCAAAAAAGCCAACCTCAGCCCGTTTTTGGCGTATGCGCACGCTATGATGGAATCAACATTAGCCACTACAGACGTACCAGGCGCCCAGATAAAAGTTCATCAAGGGCATAACGCCTTTGGACGTACCGCAACTGACTCTCAACCACACGTCGTAGAGGCTAGCCGAAATTGGTATATGTGGACATCTTTCGAGGCTAGTGTTGACGCTGATGCTGAAGAAAACAAAAATGTCGATAGCGGCGACTGGTTTTCGTACGACAGAGCAGTGTTTTCTGACGAAATCGACCAAGGTATGACAGCCTATGCTAATAGATACGCTCCGCCCGACGACGGTAATGATACTGCAGGGTATATAGCCTTCATGCAAGGCGCTCTCGACGAAATGGCTGGCTACGCTGGCGCCTCGGTTGCTACCGCCTCTACTGCGTCGACTACAACTTCATCCAGTAGTACCACTAACTGCTGCGCGACACCAACCAAAGGCGGAGGCGTGGTTAAAATGTTATCAGACAACCCAGAAACTGCCCTAGGTTATTTGATGAGCGCTGGCAATGGTGCCAAACTAACTCTAGCTCAGGCTGCTGGTGTCGTCGGTAACCTCCAGGTAGAATCATCGCCAAACGTCGACCCTAGAGCCTCTAACGGTACACATATTGGTATCGCCCAATGGGATGATAACCGCTGGAATAATGGAGTAGTAAAATTCGCAGCCGATATGAATGGTGACCCGTATGATCTAGCGATTCAATTGCGTTACCTAGCTTGGGAAATGGGCCTAACCGACGAATGGAAAGACCACCCATCTACTAACGGCGGTGTTGCTGATGCCGTCAGAGCAACCTCGACTCCCGAGGAGGCCGCTGTGGTGTTTGAAGCAACATTCGAAAGAAGCGGCGGCAGCGCGCTTAGCCAACGCCAGTCCAACGCCAAAGCTCTCTATGACAAATACAAAGACAGTACATCGCTTAGCTCGTCTGGGGCTGCCTTGCCAGGCACTTCCGCGTCGTGCAGCAGTGGTAGCGGCGGAGCTTCAGGACTGCAAGATTATACTCTCAAATACGCCTGGAAAGAGCTGCATCATGAACCACGCACCCAGCGAAGAGACGACTACGTTGCGGCAATAGATACTGCTGTGAAGGAGGGGCGCTATACTGGCAATCCAAGCGGCGGAGATGAAAGTTTACGAGGTGTTGATTGCGGTGCATTTGTTACAACACTGCTATATGATAGCGGTTTTGACAAGACCTACAACTCTGATGCCAAGGGCGGCGGCTCAGCCGAGCAAGAAGCATGGGCCAGCGCTAATTGGCAACATCTTGGTAGTGCTAACGGCACATATGAGCCAGACGGCAGCAAATTTACAGATGACAAACTTCAGCCAGGCGATGTAGCTTTTGTGCAAGGTCACGTTTGGTTATACGTCGGTGAAGTTAACGGCTTCGAAAGCAAATATGCCTCTGCTAGCTACGGCGAAAAGGCTCCAAGTGCCGCTGGCGAAGGGTTTGACTGGAAGGACGCTAGGTGGTATAGAAAAAAATCATCATCAACATCATCATCGGGGATATCAGCATGAATAAACGCAAAACTATTATTGCCATCATTTTCGCTATCATTGTGATCGTTGGTGCGCTAATTTATCAAACTTACACCGCTATCGACCGGTCGGGGAAAATCCCGGTCGAAGTTGCTGCCGCCCCTAACGATGCGAAAATCACTTTCAAAGACAAAAAAACTAAGGTCGAGTATGCTGCCAGAAACGGTACCAATTACCTGCCGCCAGGCAATTATTCAATCACGGCTGCCAAAGACGGCTTCCGCAGCAGCCAGACAGAGGTTAACGCCACTACCAAACCACGGTATACTGTCATTATCGAGCTCATGCCGCAATCAGATCAAGCTCGCCAGTGGCAAAAAAAACACATGGATCAATATAATAAGGTTGAAGGTATTGCTGGCCAGCAGATCCGCGAAGCTGGCAAAAAATTCACCGAAAAATATCCAGTAGTCGCTAAATTACCAATCAAAGATCCTTACTATTCGGTTGGCTACTACAAGAAAGACGACCGGCCAATAATCGTTATCCGTACCGAATCGCCGCAATACCGCTACAAAGCTACGCTACGGTTAGTATCTATGGGTATCAAATTAAGCGATTATCAGATAGAATATGCCGATTATAAAAGCCATCTAGGAGAATAACTTATGACGCCGAAGAAGAAAATCATTATAATTGCCGCCGCTTTTTCTGCATTTACTGTTTTGATGATTATATTGGCAGTAATTACTTCTCGCCAGTATTTGACAATTTCGTTTGATTCATCAAAATATTCTAACGTTACACTATACAAAGGCACTGATACCAAGACCGAAAATACCATCGCTCCTACCAAAACAGTCATCGAAAAATCCATTCAGTCCAGCAAAGAGTATTTCTTGCCGAAAGGTACGTACTTTTTAGTAGCTAAGAGTAAAGATAATATCGTGTCAATTTTACAACGAGGAATATTGTTGGGCTCGGACAAAAAAAGCGTTTCTCTCGACTACAAATATACTAATTCGTACTTGCAGAAACTGACGAACGAGAACAAAAAAGCTATAGATAGCGCTATCCTGGGCAGCAATAGCAAAATAAGCACCTTTTATACTATCAAAAACGAAGCTGTACTAGAGAAGGGTGATTGGGCGATTGCCGCCCTGGTGTTTAACGGCGCTGGCACCGACTTAAACCGAGACACTCTGAAAGTCGTTCTCGAGAAGAAAGATTCGAAATGGGTAGTTAAATGCAAGCCGCTGATTTCAATCAGTAAATACGACTGCTCGGCGCCGCAAAGTACTCTCAATAAAGCTAACACTATCGACATCACTACACAGCGGCCGCTCATGCCGAATTATAACATCGGCAACACGAACAAAGTTGATAGGTATGAATAGGCGATTATAAACGCTAATCGCCAGCACTCGTCATCACGATTTGGTTATCGACAAACTCGCTCATCAGCCGCTTTTGGCGGTGTTGATCAAGCTCGCCAAAGACGTCATCTAGCAAAATTAACGGCCTTTTACCAGTTTGCTGCTCAATATAAGCTGCCTCGAGAAATTTCAGCGCCAAAATAATCGTCCGCGTCTCGCCGCGAGAGGCAACTTTGGCAGCAGGTTTATCACCAAATCCAATCGCTATATCGTGCCGGTGCGGCCCAGTGCTGGTCGCGCCAACCGCCTTGTCATAAGTGATTTTCTCTTCATATTCCTTGAGCAGTTTTTGCGCCGACACGCGGCTTTCGTGGGAATATTTCAAGCTAATAACATCGCTCGTGCCAGCGATACTCTGATAAATTGCAGTTATTTTACTATTAAAATCGCCCAAAACCGCTTGGCGCTTACTAATAATTTTAGCACCGTAATCACTCAGTATCAGATTCCAAGAGAATAATTCGTCGTCGTTAATTAGCGGATCCTTGAGGAGCTTATTACGCTGCAATAGAGCGCGATTATACCGGCTCAACTCATGTGAATATGACTGGTCGTATTGCTGGATCAACCCGTCCAAAAAATCGCGGCGGCGCTGCGGCGAACCGTTAACAATCCGCAGCGTATCCGGCTCAAACAGCACAATCGGATATTTGAGAGCATAAGGTAAGCGGCCGTGTTTTTTGCCAGCAACCACGAACTGTTTGCGCTTGGCACCGTCTTGATTTTGATAAGTCACCCGATATTGCAGTTCATCGGTAGCTACGTCTATCTGATACATTTGAGTGCCGTACGAACAAATCGATTCGTCGCTGCCGCGAAAGGACTTACCGCGCAAAGCAATATACAAGGCCTCGATAAGCGATGTCTTGCCGCAACCGTTCGGGCCAGATATTAGCGTCGTCCCTGGCTCCAAATCAAGCATTTTCAGCGAATGAACGCGAACATTCTGCACCGCCAATCGCAAAATCTTCATATTAACTCTTCAGAGGCATAATTATATGGATATAATCCGAATCTTCGCTTGCCGGCGACAAAACGCATGGCGACAGTTTGCCGCTAAACCGGAAATCAACGCTATCGCCATCGATAACCCCAAGCGCGTCGGTAATATAGCGTGAATTCAACGTAAGAACACCGCCGCCAGTGACCTCGGCATCAGCCGAGCTAGTATTCTCGCCAAGTTCGCTAGCGATTGAGTGAATACTAATATTATTCTTTTCGCTATCAACCGTCACTGTCACGCTGCCGCCAGAATTGCGCGCAAACAATCCAGCGATCTTCACAATTCGCGAAAAATCATCCATCTTGACTCGCGCTTGGGTTTCGGAGGTCGCTGGTATTAACTGCTGATATTTCGGATAGCTGCCTTCGATTAAACGGCTGGTAATCTCGGAGTCATCGACCCGGAAGCGGACTTGCTCGTCGTCAAACAGTACTTCGACTTGGTCGGTACCATCCGAAATTGTTCGCAGCACCTCTTGCAGGCTCGACGTCGGTACGATTGCCGCAATCTCGCTAGTAGTATCGAATAGGCGGCGCTGCGCCAAGCGATAGCCGTCAGTGCCCGCTAGATACAATTTACCGCCGTCAGTGTGCCAATAAACGCCGGTTAGTACTGGACGCGAGGTATCATTGCTAGTAGTGATAATCGTCTGGCTGACAGCTTGCTTGAAATCAGCTACCGCGATAGTGTAGGTGACAGCTTGATTTTCATCAATCGACGGCAATTCTGGAAATTCGCCAGCGTCAACGCCCGACATAATTGATGAATAATTACCCGACGAAATCGTCATCGACGTACCCTTGCTAACTATATCAACCGTACCGCGCGGCAGACTAGCTATAAACTCGCTAATTAGTTTGGCTGGCAGGGTCAACTCGCCTGGTTTAGTAATTTTAGCGCCAACATAGCAAGTCGCTGCTATCTCTAAGTTAGTCGCAGCGACCAATAACCGGTTAGCTTCTGTTCGCAGCAACACATTGCCAAGTATTGGTAGTCCGGCGCGGCTGCTAGCGATCCGGCCAACTATTGCCAGTGCTCGCGCAAAGTTTTCTTGTGTGACCGATAATTCCATAATTATTACCTATCTTTCTTTTTATAATTAGTGATGTATATAGTAGGTGCTGTGGACAATGGGGAAAAGTAGCTGATTAACAGAGGCAATTGACGAATTTTAGCCTGAGAAAATCTAGCGGAAAAAGAGTGAGTTTCACATAGTAAAACTAGGCAGTTTGTCCACTTTGATGACAATGACAACCAGGCCTCTCGCCAAACAGTGGATAAATGAACACAATTTTTACCCAGAGCTTTGAACCGGCTGTACACAAAATTTCCACAGTATTTAAGCATAAAGTTTCTCCCGGATTTCGGCGACTTGCTCGCGGATAGTGAGGTCAAGCTTGATAGCCTTTTCAATTTTGTTGACCGAATGAATAGCCGTGGTGTGATCTTTGCGGCCGAGCTCTTGAGCGATGCGCGGAAAACTCATGTGCAGTTCGCTACGCAGTAAATACATAGCAATTTGCCGCGGCGTAGCAATGTATTTGTCGCGCTTACTGCTGCACATTTCTTTGCTATCGATTTGGAAGTGGCGGGCGGTTTTGTCGATGATTTGCTTGGCGGTTAGATGCTGCGGCCTGGTTGATCGAACGTTGCCGAGCAGCCCTTCGGCGGTGGCGGCATCTGGCGTGGTGCCGCGCATTTCCGAATAAGCCAGCAGCTGATTAAGCGCGCCCTCTAGCTCGCGGACATTAGTTTTGATATTTTGCGCTAAATATTCGACCGTCTGGCGCTCCAGTGTCACGCCGGACATGCTAGCTTTAGTCTCGATGATGACGCAGCGAGTCTCGAAATCAGGCATTTGAATATCAATCGCCATACCCCATTCAAAGCGGCTGCGCAGCCTCTCGGTTAAGGTTGGAATACTGCGCGGCGGCTTGTCGCTGCTGATGATAATTTGCTTATTAGCTTGATGTAGGGCATTAAAAGTATGAAAGAATTCTTCTTGAGTTTTTTCTTTGCCGGCGATGAATTGCATATCATCGACGATCAAGACGTCAACGTTGCGATATTTATCGCTGAAGCCAGCGATTTTGAAACGAATACTGTCGAGAAATTCTTTCATGAAAGTTTCAGAGCTAACATAGGCAACTTTCATTTTGGGATCGCGCTTGATGATGGCGTTGCCGACAGCTTGAATCAAGTGAGTTTTGCCTAAGCCGACGCCGCCGTAGATGAAAAGCGGGTTATACTTGGCGCCAGGATTGGCGGCTGCTGCCTGGCAAGCAGTATAGGCGAGGTCGTTGCACGAACCAACCACGAAATTATCAAAAGTGTAGCGTGGGTTAAGGGTGGTATTGGCGGTGGGCGTCTTGGCATTAACTGGCGCGCGGCTAATTAACTCGTTAGCGCGATCGCGCAGCGAAGCAGTAGTTTCACGGCTAGTGATTTTTTTCTTGGTATTTTTGACTTTGTAATTAACATCTTTGACATTAAGATTATTTTTCTTGAGGATTTCGCGGATTTGCGTATCGAAACGCTTTTCGAGCTGTGATTTAGCAAAGACATTAACAACGCCGATAGTCGCCGTGCCATTATCGTAAGATAGTAGCTCAGTATCGCGAAACCAGGTTTTGAAGTTCGCATGCGATACCGAAAGCTCGATTTCCCCCAGGACACTTTGCCATAATGAATTATTCATCTAAAACTTATACCCTCACAAGCTGTTAATAACTTATCTCTATGATAGCTGATTCACGAGTTTTCCACAACTATAAGAACGTTACGTTCATTGATAGTTATGTAGGTGACTAAACAGGGGTGAGTTTTTCCACAATTTAGCGCTACCTCTGTTAAATTTGTGGACAAACCAGCCAAAAATGTGGATAATTTATATAGCGATAGTATAATCTCGACAGATTAGCAATCAAATATTGATTATTGAGCGTGAAATTGCTATAATAGCTATCATTATGCCAAAGCGAACTTTTCAACCGCATACTCGACACCGCGTCAAGACGCACGGCTACCGTGCCCGTCGGGCAACCAAAGCTGGCCGGGCTGTACTCAAGCGCCGCCAGGCTAAAGGCCGTGCTCGTATCGCACTCTAACTAGTCGAGGTAACTACAGGTAAATAGCGCTAATTTTCGGCGCTATTTTGCTATAATGGAATTTATTGTATGATTGCGTCAAAATATCGGTTTCACGGGCATGGCAGCTTGAAATTTTTATACAAAAACGGCCAAGCAGTTAGGTCGCGTTATTTCACGGTCAGATATATTACCAATCCCCGCCGCCAGCAGCCACGCTTTGCAGTAGTAATTAGTAAAAAAGTTCATAAATCAGCAGTTGGGCGCAATCGTATCCGCCGACGCGTTTATGAACGCTTACGGATTGATGTTTTACCTCGTGTTAAAAACGTCGATATCGCAGTGATTGTTACCAACGGCGAAGCGTTAAGTTTGGCGCCTGGCGATCTGAAATCATCGCTTGATGCTATTTTTGCACAAATCATCGCTTGATTCGGTAGTTGCCAGCCAAAGAGATGATATAATGGTATAGATAAGTACTTGCCGAGAGGAGAATACGAGGCTTTTATGCATGATTTATTCCAATTATTGATTGTCCAGCCGATTTTTAACGCGCTAATGTTATTGTATAGTATCATTCCGTGGCACGATTTCGGGCTGGCGATTATTATCTTTACGATTATTCTGCGGTTTGTGATGTATCCGCTGATCAAAAGCCAGCTCAACCAAACCAAGCTGATGCGCAAAATGCAGCCGGAGTTGGCTAAGATTAAGAAAAACACCAAAGGCGACCGCCAGGCCGAGGCTATGCAGCAAATGGAACTATATAAACGCTACGGTATTAAGCCGATGCGTTCAGTATTAGTGTTGATCATCCAGTTGCCGGTATTTATTGGACTTTACCAGGTGATTAGAATCATTATCTCTCTCAAAAGCGAAGTGATTAGCCAATACCTTTACGAGCCAATCAAAAATATCGATGTTATTCAGTCGATTATCCAAAATCCAGCTAATTTCAATCATACAATGCTCGGATTTATCGATTTAACCAAGACAACTTTTAGCAACCACGGCATTGACTTTTTCTTGTTGGCTTTGGCGGCCGTATCGGCAATTACTCAGTATATTATCACTAAGCAAACCGCGCCAACTGCTGGCAAAAACCAAAAGCGTTTCCGCGATCTGATGAAAGAAGCAGCCGAAGGCAAAGAGGCCGATCCGACCGAGATGAGCGGTATTATGACGCGCGGCATGATGAAGGTTATGCCGGTAATGATGTTTTTGATTATGGTGGGGCTGCCAGGAGCATTGGCGCTTTACTACACGGCGTCTAACTTGGTGGCGGCCGCTCAGCAGCATTTCTTGCTGCAAAAAGATGTTGAAGAAATGCACGAAATTGCCGAAGAGGCTAGCGCTCCCAAAAAATCGAAAAAAGCCAAAACCCGCGAGAAAAAAGCTAAAGAAGCGCACATCACGCGGATTAAGGCGAAGTAGGAAAGGAGAAGTATGGATAAAGAACAGTCAATTGCCTATGCTAAAAAATTTGTCGAGGATATTTTGTCATTTTTTGGCGAAAATATAGAGGTCGAGACTAGCTATCAGGATGATATTTTATCGATTGACATTGCCAGTAGCGACCTCAATAGTATTTTGATTGGCCGTAATGCCGAGACGCTACGCAGCTTGCAATACATGGTATCGACAGTGCTGCGCAATAATAATGCGGCGGTTACCCGCGTTATCGTCGACATTGCCGGCTATAAGAAGCAGCGCGAAGAAAAAATTGCCGAAAAGGCTCGCGGTTGGATCGAAGAAGTGCGCCGCACCGGCGATTCGCATGTTGCTCATATTAACGCTGCTGATCGCCGGATTGTTCACCGGATAGCGGCTGAATACAGTGATATTCGCACTTACTCTGAAGGCGAGGGCCGCCAGCGCTATATTATTATTGCGCAAGCGAGCTCTTAGCGGTATAATCATAAGTATAAAGGAAAGGATTGGAGTATGGCTGCTGTACTAATAATCGTAGCGGTGGTGGTTATCCTGCTGGTTGTCGTGATCGGCGCGGTAATCGGCATGTATAATAGCTTGGTCAAGCTAAATATCAAAACTGACGAGTCGTGGAGCGGTATTTCGGTGCAGTTGAAGCGCCGCGCCGACTTAATCCCGAACCTCGTTGAAACTGTTAAAGGTTACGCGGCGCACGAGAGTGGCGTTTTCGAAAAAGTCACCGAGGCGCGCTCGGCTATCATGTCGGCAACACACCCGGCTGAAGCAGCCAAGGCCGACGGTGAATTAACTATGGCGCTGAAAAGCTTGTTCGCGGTATCCGAAAATTATCCGGAGCTGAAAGCTTCTAGCAACTTCATGGAGCTACAAGCGCAAATTACCGACACCGAGGATAAAATTGCTGCTTCGCGCCGTTTCTACAACGCCAACGTCACCCAATTCAATACCAAGCGCAAGGTTTTCCCGACTAATATTTTCGCTGGAATGCTAGGATTTAACGCCGACAAAGAATTCTTCGACGTTAGCGAAAGCGAACGGGCAGCAATTGAAAAGCCAGTTGAAGTCAAATTTTAATTATAAAATAATAAATTAAAAGTAAGGAGCTCGATGGAACATTTATTTTTGACAAATATCGAGCTCTTTGCTCGTGCTGGCGGCGGCGGATCAGGCGGCTCGGGTGGTGGTTCTGGCGGCGGCGGAGGTGGCGGTTTGCTGGCCGGTATAGCGATGATTGGCTTCGTGCCGGCTTATTGTATCGGTTCGGCGCTGCGCAAACACATAGGCCAAGAAGGTACGCGGTTTGTGGCTGCGAACGTGATTGGTTTTGTCTTGATAGTAATAACCTTCGTGTTGATTGCTAGAGGCTGGGTGGGTGTAACTATCGCCCTAGGCGCGCTCATCGGTATGATTACTGGACTTTACGAGGCGTTTAATAAGATCAAACAAAGTAAGTTCTTGCGCGATAAACTTACGCAAGCTAGCGCTGCCGATCCGGTATGGAACGAACAACAAATAATCGATCACGCCAAGCAAGTATTCCTGCGCTACCAAAGCGATTGGGCGAAACAAGATAGCGAAGCGATTAAAGCCTATACCACCGAAAATTATGCTTATCATGCTGGTTTGATGATTTATACGCTACAGCTAATGAATCGGACAAACCAAATGTCGGATATCGTAGTGAACGACGCCGAGGTGGTTGATATGTTAGATTCGCCTGATGATAGCCAAGATACAGTAACGATTGGCTTTTCGGCGAGCGCTAAAGATTCGCTGGTCGATAATGCTACCAATCAGACATTATTTACCGACAATAGTATGTTCACTGAATATTGGCGATTCCGCCGCCATGGCAAAGATTGGTTATTAGACGGCGTCGATCAGGCGACAGCTAACCCAGCGATGTATAATCCGCAAATCGATCAATTTGCCCGCCAGAATAATTATTGCTATAGCGCTGATATGGGCTGGCTGTTTATACCAAAGCGCGGGCAACTATTTAACGGTGCGCAATTTGGTACATCAGATATTAATAACCATGTGGTCGGCTTGTATAAAGAATCATTGCTGGTGCAATTGTATACTTACCAGCGCGCCACTGATAGCTCATCAGTAGTTATCGCTCAAATTAACGTACCGAAAGATTACGGCCAAATTATTGTTCGCCGCAAGAAAATGATGCGTTTCGGCGGTGTTCGCGGTCTGGAAAAAGTCGAAATGGAGTGGGGTAAGTTCAATGAGTTATACGAGGTGTATGCTTCTAATACCGACCAAGCAGCTAGCTTTGAGCTGATCAACCCGACGTACATGGAGCAATTGGCAGCGCTCGGTTTCGAAGTCTCAATCGAGGTTGTTGATAACGTGATTTATCTGCACACAGCCGAGCAGGGCGCCGATATCGCTGTGTACCAAACTATGTATGATTTAGCGCAAAAAGCCTTCAAAGAAATGAGACTCTAGCTGTTAATAGCATTTTCATAAATTTGCAAAGTTTGCTCGGCCATTCGCCGCCAAGAATACTTAGCCACTTGTTGCTTGCCTTTTTTAGACAAAGTATTACGCAGTGATTTATCGGTAATAACGGTATCAATCTTGCTGGCAATGTCCTCAATATCAAGCGGATCAAAGTATATTGCCGCGTCGCCGAGAATTTCTGGCATGCAAGAAGCATTGCTGGAAACAACTGGCGTACCGTAGGCCATTGCTTCCAATGGCGGCAAGCCGAAGCCCTCGAGCAGCGACGGGAAGACATATGCTAGCGACCGAGTAAAAATCCAGTCGCGCTCAGCATCAGGTATAAAGCCGGTGAAGTGAATATTTTTGTACTTTTTTGATTCAAAATAGTCTTTGTTGCGCTGAGTGGCAGCGTTAATCCGGCCAACTAGCACTAATCCGAGGTCGGGGTACTTTTGTAGTAGTTTTTGGTGGGCGTCGCCCAAACGGCGGATATTTTTGTAATCAGGCTGCTGGCCGACATAAGCAATAAAACGCGTAAACGGTGTTTTGTATGGCTGTAGGCTGCCCTGATGAATCTCGGCAGCTTCATAAATCGTTGTAATTTTATCATCAGCTATCCCGCAGAATGCTTGATATTCGCGTTTGGTAGTGTTTGACACGGTGATGATATGCTGGCTAGTTTTGGCAATTTTCTTGAATACCCAGCGGCCAACCAGTTGTTTAGCGTGAAAAACTAGCCAATTCTTGTCGGAATTATAAGTATTGAGTAGTGTCATGTCATGAACGGTAGTGACGTGCTTGCCGCGATATCGGATTGGCTGCTGTGGCATGCAAAAATGCACCAAATCTGGGCTGAGGTCATCTAGAAAGGTTTTGAAACCAAGTTGTTCAGCTAATGAATAGTTTTTGAAATCGATAGTTAGGACGTTAAAATTCGAGTTAGTTGGCTGCCAATAATCTTTATCTTTGGTTGGCATGAGTACGCTATAAGTATTGTGGCGGTCGATTTTTTGCAAATATTCTAGCAACTTAACCACGTAAGTACCAGTCCCAGAGTTGATAACGCGGGCATCGATAGCGATATGACTCATGATGATTCCTTTCTGAAAACAATTCGCTCGTATAGGCAATAATTCCAAATCAAAGAGACGGCCGTGGCAAATAATTTAGCAACAAATAAGGAAATTTGTTCGTTAGTTATGAGGTTTTTGATTAGCGGCGTAGTCAGCCAAATCATACCGTTTTGGATCACCCACAAGCCGAATAGCGTAACAATCACAAAAGACACTATCTCATATTTGATATTTTTGCTAGTGGATTTGAAAGTGTACTTTTTGTTAGCGAAAAAGCTAAAAACAAAGGCAGTACCGGTCGAGACAGTATTGGCGGCTAGTTTCGGTAGTCCTAGAAAGGTTAGTAAAAATAATAGCCCAAAATCAATTATCGTATTTGCTGTACCAACGATAGCGAAACGGCCAATTTGCGCCTTATTTTTCACGCTTAGCCTCGTGATATTCCTCGACAAAGTAGCCAGGCCGGTTCTTGGACTCGCTAAAAATTCGAGCAACGTACTCGCCGATAATACCTAGACTAATCAGCTGGATGCCGCCTAGAAACAAAATTACTGCCATTAGCGATGAATAACCAGCGCCAGTAGGTACGCCGAATAGGGGTCGAATTAGCAGATAAAGAATATACAAAAATGCACCGCATGATATAATCATTCCCAAAATCGACGACATTCGCAGCGGTGCCGTGGTGAAACTGGTGATACCGTCAATAGCGAGATTAACCAGTCTACTGTAGTTCCATTTGGTATCGCCGGCAGCGCGTGGGTCGCGATCGTAGAGCAACTCTTTTTTGTTGAAGCCAATCCAGCTAAAAAGGGCTTTGGTGTTGCGCTGCGATTCGCGCAGCAGCTTGAGAGCTTCAACACAGCGCCGATCAAGCAAGCGAAAATCGCCAGTATCGCGCTGAATTGGAATCCGCGTCGACTTTTGCAAAATACGGTAGTACCACTCGCTGGTTTTTTTCTTGAGCCAAGTTTCACCCTGGCGGCTACGGCGCCGCGCGTAAACATCATCGTAGCCTTGTTCCCAGAGCTCAATCATTTGCGGGATTAGCTCGGGCGGGTCTTGTAAGTCAGCGTCGATAATTACTACTGCATCGCCTTTGGCGTAATCAAAGCCAGCTAGCATGCCAGCTTCCTTGCCAAAATTGCGCGATAGATTAACATAAGCAATTGAAGAATTCTTTTTGGCTTCTCTTTGAATCATAGTCAAGGTGTCATCACTACTGCCATCGTTGATAAATAGCAGCTCTAGGCGGTATTTTTTGATCGTTTTTTGCAAATCTTTTAGACGCGCGAATAACTGCGGCAACACCGCTTCTTCGTTGTAGGCTGGTATTAGAACGGTAATGGTCTTCATAGGCTAATTATATCACTTTATTTTTTGAATAAGCTGGCTAATTGAGTTGGCAGTGATAGTGCCAGCTTGCTGTAAATAAGCCGTTTTAGCAGCCGCTGACTCAAGCGCGTTAGTACCGAGGATAGCGCCAGCGTGTCCCATCTGGACGCCATTAGGAGCGCTATGTCCAGCGATATAAGCGTAAACTGGCTTACTAATAGATTGCTTAATGTAATCAGCTGCCGTAATTTCGCTAATGCCGCCGATTTCGCCGATCATTACTATACGTTTAACGCTAGGGTCGTTTTGAAATAACTGTAAACAATCGACAAAACTGTTGCCGCTAATCATATCACCGCCGATACCGATGATGTATCGCTGTCCGAAACCAGCCTGCGTCAATAGCGACATTGCTTCATAAGTAAGGGTGCCGCTGCGGCTGACGATTGCTGTATCGCCAGGTGCTGCCAGTGACGCTGGAATGATACCCATCAGCTGTCTGCCTGGTAATAGCACGCCGGGGCAATTCGGACCGATTAAAACCGAATGGCTACGGTGTAGTTTTTGCTTAATCTCTAGCATATCATGCACTGGTACGCCTTCGGTGATACAGACGATGAGCGGGATTTGCGCCTGAATAGCCTCTAAAATAGCGGCTTTGGCGTGCGGCGCTGGCACAAAAATTACGGAAATATCAATGGCAAAACGTTTTTTGATATCGTCAATTGTTCGAAAAACAGGTACGCCGTGAACTTCGGAAATAGCTTGATTAGGCGAGGTGCCAGCAACGATAGATGTCTTGTAATCAAGCATGTTTCGCGCATGAAACCGGCCGTTTTTGCCAGTGATTC
>CALISG010000003.1 GCA_938042065.1 uncultured Candidatus Saccharibacteria bacterium | reverse complement strand
AAGTCGGAGGCGTATAAAGCTGGCTACCGCACTATCGCCGACATTGCTCGTGAGCGTATCCGCCGGGCGGGCACCAAAATCCGTGCCGATCAGGCGGATAAGCTCGCCTCTCGTGACGTCCCGCTTGACCTTGGCTTCCGGGCGTATCGGGTGGACGATAGCAACTTCAAGCCGTGGAACGAGCTAGTTTCTGATCCGGAGGAGATTCGCCAGCAGGTGCTCGCCAATCTCGATCCGCTGGAGGAGGGTGCGACCGATGATGATCTGCTGACCGAGCTTCTGCTCAAGCGTGGTATCTCGCCGCTGGTGCAGATTGACCAGCGTGACGGCTTTTGTCTCATCCCGTCCGAAAATCTCGTCATTTGCCTGGCGTACTCCATGACAGAAGAGCTATTTGCGACTATCCTCGCCACCAAACCATCATCCATCATCCTCCTTGACCGAGCCTTCGGCGACGACATAAATCTAAAAGTAAACCTACTCCTGCAAGCCGAACGGCAAGGTGTTGAGGTGGAGGTGGTGTGATGGCGGATAATAATTCGATCTACTGCCCAAAGTGTAGATGCCACACCAATCTCATCTATAGAGCTGGATATAAAATTCTATTAGGGAGTGGAGTACATGTTTACTATACAATTGAAGAATGTAATGGTTGCCAGCAGCATTTTCTAGCGATGAGACTTGATAATCAACACGGCAAAATACTAAAGACATATCCTAATAAATTACCGAAGCCAGTAAATAACTTGGTTATCAATAGTGTAAAGAAGGATTTTGAAGAAGCTCTTCTATGTCAATCTGTCGGAGCGTATAGAGGAGCTGCTGTCTTAGCTAGACGTGCAGTTCAGTCTATATGTTTAGACAAGGGTGCAAAAAAAGGAGAAAATTTACACAAACAGATCAAAGAGCTCTTTGATAAAAATATTATCACACAAGCTATAAAAGACTGGGCCGATGAAGTTAGATATATCGGTAATGATGCTGCTCATCCGAATAAAGAAGAAGTGAGTAAAGAGGATTCAGAAGATATTTTAGAACTTCTCGAGTCGTTATGTGATGTTCTATATGTAGCGCCAGCTAGGGCTACTAAACGAAAACAAAAACGGAAGGGTATGGCAGAATGAGCCGGGCTAACACTATTGATGGCAGCTATTTGTATATGACCTTTCGTGGTCCAAGTGTTGATGCTGGTGAAATGGATATAGGTCAGGCAAGTAGAGTGTTTGCTGCGCTTGATAAGTGGAAGAAGCAATACGAAAAAGAGTTTGCACCAGATAATAATTTCAGCATAAAACTTAAATCTGTAGAGAAAGGTTGTACAGATTTTCACTTTATAGTTGAAGCACTGAAAGCTGGCTGGCTACCTATGACGATATTTGCCACCAGCAAGCTTGCGAACGCTCCTGGTGTCAAAGATTTTTTGCAAGAAATTGGCAAAGAGTTTGGTAAACAGGTTGCTTTAAAAATTGCTAGTAAGGGTAAAACTTTAACAGAATCAGCTCCCTACATAGAAAATAATAAAGTCATGGTCGATGTTTTTAGCGGTAAAAATAAAATTGGTAGTATGGAAAAAAGGTCAACAGATTTTTATCGTAAAAGCAATAAATTGTTAAACGACCTTTATGTTTTGGAAGCTAACAAGATAACAGAAGCGGAGGTGGGGTATAAAATACAAGGTTCAGACAGATGCAGTTTAGCAACGATAAAACTAACTAATAGAGAGTCATTTATTGAAGATAACCCGAAAGACAAACTGGCCGATAGATTGCTTGAGCCGTTTGATGAGAGGAAAGCTGAAGAAGTGAGGATTGTAGGTAGGTTTATTGATTCTTATGGATTGGCACAAAAGTATCAGTTTGCGTTACAGGTTAGAGAAGATGTTGGTATGTATGGCAAACAGAAAGTGCTATGTGAAATGCCAGCTGAATTAATTTCGCCAACATATGATTTACTGAAGCCTGAAAATAGGAAGAATGTTACCGTCAAGGGGCTAGCCACACGTGATAACGAAAATCGTTTAGATAAGATGAAAGTAGAATGGTATAGCAACAATCCTGACCATAATCCTGATCAAACAGATATGATGAACTATCTTGGAGGGGATGCGTAATGACGAATAGCGAATTCTTGCTTTACAAAACCTCCGACAATAATGTCTCCATCAATGTCCAAATCCAAGACGAAACAGTTTGGCTGACGCAAGAGCAGATGGCGGAGCTGTTTGATAAATCAAAGAAAACCATAAGTGAACACATTCGAAATATTTATCTTGAAGGCGAGTTGACCGAGCTAGCGACTATGAGAAAATCTGGAAATTCCGGATTTTCTACAAAGCCGACGAATTATTACAACCTTGATGTTATCATCTCTGTTGGCTATCGGGTTAAGTCATTGCGCGGCACGCAGTTTCGTCAGTGGGCGACTAAGCGGCTGCGTGAGTACATTATCAAAGGCTTTACAATGGATGACGAAAGGCTAAAGCAAGGCGCTGGGCGTTATTTCAGGGAACTTCTCCAGCGTATTCGCGATATCCGTAGTAGCGAGCGTAATCTGTATCAGCAGGTGACGGATATCTATGCGACGAGCATTGATTATCAAAAGGACGCTAAGTTAACTAGGCAATTCTTTGCGACAGTGCAGAATAAAATGCATGTTGCGGTGCACAGTAAGACTGCGGCTGAGCTGGTTTATGAGCGGGCAGATGCCAAGAAGCCTAATATGGGGCTGAC
>CALISG010000002.1 GCA_938042065.1 uncultured Candidatus Saccharibacteria bacterium | reverse complement strand
CTATTTCAGTGGTTTTGGCTGGCAAATTCCAAACCGTCCAATGGTAAAATCCATCGCGCCCAGGCGCGTCAGGGTCGTGGCAGACGATTGCCAGACTTTTGGTATCTGACGGCACGTCGCTGATCTTGAGTGGGGGGCGTTGATTACCGCCGAGCTTGGAGTAAATTTTTGGTATTTTAGCGTTTTCGGCGAAAGCAGGGCTAGATATCTTCATAATTTAATTTTATCATGCCAGTGTCGTCAGGTGTGAGACGCGGTAAAATACTAAACCTTAAACACAGTAACTTACTGAAGCAAAACAGTTTTCGATCAATTTTATCGATAGCTGGTTTACCGAACAACCTCTGGAGAGCTGCTGGGCTGTATGCTAAAATGAACATGTGAGATATGCTTTTGTTTTCGTGAGTATAGTGGCGATTTGGCTGGCTATGCTGCTGTTGGTAAATACGAGCATTGATCCATTATTTTTGTATATTTGCGTGTTAGTTTTGACGCTGGTGTTGTACTTCATTGGGTTCCGGAGGGCTAGGTAAGTGCGCTTATTATTTGTGGTTCGGGCATTGTTTCGGGTGTGGCGAGCTTGGCGCAGCGATCAAATATGGCTCAAAGTTTTATCAGACGAGTGTCAAAGATTAGGCGGTGTGTATGTCAAGTTTTTGCAGCATTTGGCGTCGACTGAACTAATGGCTCAGGTGTATGCCACGTCTGGATATCGGCTGGATGCTTTCGATGATGTGGCAGTTGAGTCAATTGACGTTGCCGAGGTTTTGCGGCAAGAGCTTGGTAACAAAGCGAGTCAAATAGTCGTCGAGGAAGACCAGCCGTTTGCTACGGGTTCATTCGCTCAGGTCTATCGTTGCCGCGTAGCTGACCGTCCAGGTAGCCGGTACATTATCAAGATCCTTCGCCCCAGCGTGGTGCGCTATCTGAATTTTGACTTTGTGGCGCTGCGTTTTTGCTGTTGGGCGGGGCAGTTTATGCTAAAGAACGATATTTTTCCGTTGGTTGAGATTGCTGATGAGTTTATCAAAACCACCAAGCGTGAAACCGATTATCAGCGCGAGCTAATTACAGCTCAGGCAATTCGTGAATACTTTGCTAAACGCACCGACAGAGTTGTGGTGCCAGAGACGCTGGCTGATTATTCAACGCCGCGGATATTGGTTCAGGACTATATAGAAGGGTTGCCACTAACCGAGGTGGTGGAACAGGCGCAGGCGGGAAGCGACACCTACCGGTTTGTCAAAGACCAGCTTGGTTCTGACATGCAGCAGCAATTAGTGACGGTCGGCAGCGAGTTTTTGATCGCAATTTTACAAGCAGATATCATTATGGCCGATCCGCATCCAGGCAATATTTATTTGCTGAGAGACAACAAAGTTGCGTTCATCGACTTTGGTTTGGCGGTGGCAGCACCGCGGCATCGCGCCTCGTTTTATCACATGATCGTGCAGTATCGCGCGCTATACGAAGATCGAGCTGACATGGGTTTGTTGGCACTGGCGATGTTAGCGTTTTACGACCATACGCTGTACCAAGCGCTGGATGTGATCGCCAAAGATCGCAGCTTGACGCGCACTATTTATGAATATGCGAACACACTGCTTCAATCGACAACCAGCACGTTCGCTGCCAATCGGCAAATAACCCAATTATTTCTCAATGAAATTAACGCTGGTAATCGGTTTGCTGTCAGGTTAGACAGCGTTGATATTATGTTGCAGCGCGGTTTGTACCATTATTTAGCAGCAGCTAGGTTGGCGTGCGGCGATGAATATCGAAGGACGCATTATTGGCGGATTGTCCATGACGCCCTGGAATTGGCCGAGGTTCACGCTAATATCTATGGAATCAGCGAGGCGGTGCGTTCGTCGCCGATGAGTATTGAGCTAGCGCAAGAAATAGTGATGGATTGGATGAGCAAGGTTGCGGAGCGCGACAGAGCCGCCTACGCCATGTTGTTACAAAAAGGAGAATTATCATGAAGCAATTACAACAATGGGTGATGCAAGTTCGCTATCCGTATGCCGCGGGAATCATCGCCGTGATGTGGATTGGCACGGCAATTTTTGCTTACCTGAAACCCGACGTCCCGCTTGAATTTTTGGTTGGAAGCCTTGCTGTCAGCACCATTATCATTGCGATCACTGGACTGTCGGAAGCTCGATGAATTTTACAGTGAAATAAGCAATTTTTATACGTTTTATTAATGTATATCATTTACAATAAGAATCCGCATGAAGCCTAAAACCACTGCTCAAAAAATACTAGAATTTTACGACAGTCTGAAAAATGCTGACATAAATTTGCCAGAAAAATATCGTCTAATCAATCCGTTTACTGACGCCAATCAGCAGCGAATAGCACAAATAACACAGCGGTTTTATCGTCAGTACTATCATGATAATAAGCGGCGATTTATGATTTTGGGTAGTTCACCGGCGCGGCGCGGGACAGCGCTTATTGGTGTGCCGTTTGAAGACGTTAATCATTTACAAAAAGACACCGGGATTTCTATAGATGCTTTTGGAGCGAATAAACGCTCGTCAAGCTTCTTGTATGAAGTGATGGAAGAATACGGTGGGCGCCAGAATTTTTATAAGCAATTTTACATGAATTTTGTGTGTCCGCTAGGTATTGAAAAGATAAATTTGAAAGGTAATTGGTTAAATTGTAACTACTATGAAAATGCAGCTCTAAAAAAATGTTTACATCCTTTTACCGTAGATTCGCTGAGGTACCAGATCGATTTTAATATTGATAAAACCGTTTGCTTTTGCATCGGCAGCGGTGAGAATTTTAAGTTTTTGATCAATATAAATAATAAGCATCATTTCTTTGATACTATCGTGCCGTTGGAGCATCCGCGGTTTATTATGCAGTATAATGCGGATCGCAAAGAAGGGTTTATTCAAAAGTATGTAAATATTTTCAGACAATACGGTATGGGGAAATGATAGCGAACGACATTAATCCAAGGTAGTACTGTATAATTTAATAATGATCACCGACCAACTCCTCGCCAAATATTCCATCATTTCCGATCAAGTTGACGCCAAAGAGCTTGGCGTCCTGCTGCGGGAGCTGGAAACGGTGCTGCGAAGCGGCGCGACTGGTAACGTTGTGGAATTTGGCTGTTATGTCGGCACGACTAGTTTGTTTATCCGACGGCTGCTGGACGCTTATGATTTTACTGGTGAATTTCATGTTTACGATTCGTTTATGGGCTTGCCGGAAAAAACCCAAGCCGACGCCAGCGCTGCGGGTGAGCAGTTCAAGGCGGGTGAGCTGCTCGCGCCGCGCAAGACCTTCGTCCAGAATTTCAAAAAGGCTGGCTTGAAACTGCCGATTATTCATAAAGGTTGGTTTGCTGATTTCACTCCTGAGGACGTGCCGGAAAGTATCATCTTTGCGTTTTTTGACGGCGATTTTTATGAGTCAATTGCCGATTCATTCCGCGTGTGTAATGGTAAGTTTCATGAAAAGGCGATCGTCATCGTTGATGACTATGCTAATGAAGCCTTGCCGGGTGCCGCGCGAGCGGTTGATAAGTGGCTGGCTAATAATCGGCAATACACTTCGAGAACCGAGTCTAGTCTGGTAATTATTCACATCCTTTAGTACTGTTTTTCTTAAAATAGCTTGACTTTTAATAGTACCTTGTATAACATAGTACTATGTACAATAAAACTACGAGGAGCAAGGCATGAGAAGAATCGATATTATCAAGCGGGCGGGGCGCAATCTCCGCCAGTCGAAGGGTCGGACGATTTTGACGGCGCTGGCGATTTCGGTCGGGGCGTTTACGATTGGCTTGGCACTGATGGCTGGCGAGGGCGGCCGGTTATATACCAATAGTATGGTTGATGCGGCTGGCGATAAAAAAGTGATTATGGTTCGCAAAAAAATTGAATCGAACAACAAGGAAGAAAAATTACCAGAGTACGGCGCGTCGGAAAAAACAGAAAAAGAGCAAGAGGATAAGCAGGCAGCAGCTATGCGTAGTAAATATTCGATGAGTGATGCTGACCTGGCTAAATTGCGAAAGACTCCGCACGTACAAACGGTAACGCCGGCTTATTCAACTGCTGGCGTGGTCTATGCCCAGAGCTCGGCAAACGGCAAAAAGTTTGCGTTGGATGTGGCGGTGAAAGCCGATAGAACGCGGGCAGAATTGGCGGCGGGCAAGCTGGACAATTTCATGCCAAAGCCTGGTGAAATTATCATCCCGGAGGCTTATGTCAAGCAACTGGGCTTCAAGGAT
>CALISG010000001.1 GCA_938042065.1 uncultured Candidatus Saccharibacteria bacterium | reverse complement strand
AAGACCGTAACGCAATCAAAAAAGAAAACGAAGAAAATCAAGGATACAATGAAGATATTAAATCAATAATTACGGATGGATATGAAGCATCGCCTAAAACTAAGGGCGGTAAACAGCTCCTTAACCACCTTAAAGAATTTAACGTACGATTGAATAAAAATGCTGATTTTAATGGCCAGCAGATTATTAAAGTTAAGCTCTATCATGAACAAAACAGTGTCTGTCTATATTCTGGAAAGCCTATTGATTTTGAAACGATGTTACATGACGATAACGCCTATCAGGTTGATCATATCGTACCGTTTTCGCGCTCCAATAATGACGGAATGACGAACAAAGTTCTGGTGTTAACTGAGGAAAATCAGAAGAAAGGCAATCAAACACCATTTGAATATTTTGGCGCCGACGAAAAACACTGGAAAGAGTATGTAGCTCGGGTAGAATCGACTTATCAAACGCGAGAAGTTAAAAAAGGCGACAAAGATGCTGGAGTTAATTATAAATATAATGGCTATGCCATGAAAAAGAAGCAGAATCTACTACTTCAAGAATACAAAAATGACAGTTGGAATGTGCGCGCCTTGAACGATACACGGTATATTACACGATTTATCCAAAACTATTTGCGCCAGAATGTTGATTTCGCCGAAGGCGAAGAAAAACAGCGTGTAATCGCGCCAAACGGTACAACAACGGCGTATCTACGCAAACGCTGGGGACTAGCCAAGGATCGCACCGAAGACGTATTACATCACGCCAAGGATGCAGCGGTTGTGGCGGCAATTAACCAGAAGATTGTTTACCAAGCAAACCTCTTCTCGAAAGAGCAGGAAATGAAACTGTATCTAAATAATGCTAAAACAATTGATGAAAAACGGCAAATTTTGTTACAATCTACCGACGAAAACACTGGCGAAATTACCGATGAAGCGACATTTACTCAGGCGCAAAAAGACCTCGCGCAAGCTGAATATTTCAAGTTGCGCAGCAATGAAGAGACCAAAAACCGCTTCCCAGATCCATGGCCAGACTTCAGTAAAGAAGTCATGAAACGCACCCTCAACACCGATGTTGCCACATTACAAAATGAGCTACGTGGGCTTGATAATTACGATGAAGATTTCCGCCTAAGTATAAAGTCGATCTTCGTCTCAAGAGAGATTAGACACAAAATACGAGGAGAAGCACATGAGTCAAAATTGCGATCTAACCGAAATCGTAACGGACAAAACATCATACGAATTCCACTAACTGAGCTAACCCTACAAAGACTAGAAAATTCTCTTGTAAAAGAAGAGTTTGATAGTCAGAAAAATAGCAATGGATCTAGTTTATACGAAAAACTACTAGCTCGACTTAATGAGTGTAACGGAGATGCAAAAAAGGCTTTTAATCCTCCATTTAAGCTGTACAAAGGTCCAAAACAGGACAAAAATGGTAATCCCATTTCACCTGTAGCCGCAGTTAAAGTCTATGACAAGAAGGGCGTGGTTTCTGTTGGCCGTAAGGCAAATGCGCCAGTCGCCCTTGCTGAGATGGTTCGTATTCGCGTATATAAAAAAGATAACCAAATATATATGATACCCGACTATCGCATAAACATACTAGAAAATAAAGAGACAATGGAACTCCTAAAACCGTTAAAGAAAGTATCAAAAATCGACAATAGTTTTAACTTTATCGGTTATTTGTACAAGGGCGATCTAATAACAATACAAAAAGACAGTCAAACTTTTGTTGGGTATTTTGTTCAATTTGAAGGCGACAATCGCATAACAATCAAGAACCACTTAGCCGTAGACAGCTCTAGGGATTCAAAATCTACAGTAAAACGAGAATCGCTGTCTGGCATTAATTATCTAAAGATACATAAAGTAGATGTGTTAGGAGACGTGAATTTTAGCGAGGGTATTGTATGGCCTGGCGCGTCGTAGCTATCGAAAACTCTGCCAGACTCAGTCTGCGGGATAATCAATTGGTAATCGCGCAAGATGTCGAAGCGACACTACCAATTGAAGACCTCGACACGCTTGTCCTGGACAGTTATGGCATAACCACGACCGCAAACTTACTAACAGCACTCGCTACCAAGAGCACAACAACTGTTATCTGCGACGAGAAACATCTGCCAGCCAGCGTGCTTTTGCCGTATTCACAGCACTCGCGCCAGGCTAAAGTTTCGCGACAGCAACTTGCTATGAGCCAGCCGCTCAAGAAACAATTATGGCAGCGCGTTGTTGAACAAAAAATCGTCAATCAGGCTGACGTTTTGCGGATGGTTGGGCTAGATGATATGTCTATCCGCAAGTACGCAAGCGACGTCAAATCAGGCGACACCAGCAACCGCGAATCAATTGCCGCGCGTATCTATTTCGACCAGCTGCTAGACGACGCCACACGCCGCAAACCAATTTGGCACAATGCCGCACTTAACTATGGCTACGCGATGGTACGCAGTCATATTGCTAGGCATATCGCTGCTCGTGGGCTAGTCGCTTCACAGGGGATTTTTCACCACAATGAGCTCAATAGTTTTAATTTAGCTGACGACTTGATAGAGCCCTATCGTGCCGCCGTTGACTTATATGTCCTAGAAAAAGTCGCCCCACTTCATGTTGGCGACCGTGACGCCAGTCTCACCAAACATGATCGACAGCTTATCATTGACATATTAAATTATTATGTTATAATGAATGGTAAGAAGTTTATGATAAAGCATGCGGTTGAGCGAACAGTTGAAAGCTTTATCGAATGTATCGAGGTAAAGGAGGCGCGTAAGCTTCTTTTGCCAAAAATCGCCTCCTAACAGGGAAGGGATGTCATATAAAATCATGAGGGTCGCAGTATTTTTCGATTTGCCGACCAATACTAAAGCTGAGCGCAAAGCCGCCACGCAGTTTCGCAAATTTTTACTGGATGACGGCTTTGATATGTTGCAATACAGTGTTTATACGCGGTTATGTCCAAATCGTGACATTGCTGAAAAGCACATGATGCGCGTTAAACGTCATGCACCAGGCAGCGGATCAGTGCGATTACTGTATCTGACCGAACATCAATTCACGCACATGCACGTTATCGTCGGTGAAAAAACTACTCAGGAAAAGGCCATTCCTGTCGGCCAACTAGCATTTTTCTAACCAAAAATCCCCTTCGTAACAGAGGGGGATTTGAGGAAGTATTATACCAATATCTAAATTGTTAGGGAACTATAACGTTACGCACGTGCACAGGAAGATACACGCAATTATACCAATATCTAAATTGTTAGGGAACTATAACGGATTCAGGGTATACGAATACGTTTGACAGATTATACCAATATCTAAATTGTTAGGGAACTATAACGAGATATGACAAAACTAAAACTCAATGACGATTATACCAATATCTAAATTGTTAGGGAACTATAACTGACGAATAGTCTAATCGCCTAAATATAATATTATACCAATATCTAAATTGTTAGGGAACTATAACGCGGCGTGTATACTCACACCGGCGCGGCCAATTATACCAATATCTAAATTGTTAGGGAACTATAACGCAGGACGAGGATAAGGACGGCGAAGACAAATTATACCAATATCTAAATTGTTAGGGAACTATAACTGTCGGCATGTTTAAGATTAATAAAAGCGGATTATACCAATATCTAAATTGTTAGGGAACTATAACGGACAATCATGCCAGCGGACAGCATTGTCTATTATACCAATATCTAAATTGTTAGGGAACTATAACAGTTTTAACCTAGGCTAAACTGCCTTTTTTATTATACCAATATCTAAATTGTTAGGGAACTATAACAAGGTGCTTGCTGTCCTCGAACGGAACGACATTATACCAATATCTAAATTGTTAGGGAACTATAACGGTCGGCAATAGCCACGTCGCCAGTCGAAAATTATACCAATATCTAAATTGTTAGGGAACTATAACCCAACCACCCATCAACGCGCCGCTCATGCCATTATACCAATATCTAAATTGTTAGGGAACTATAACGCAACCTCGACTGCAACGAGTTTTATGGTGATTATACCAATATCTAAATTGTTAGGGAACTATAACTGGCGACAGCGTGCTGCTGCGCCTGCGCGCATTATACCAATATCTAAATTGTTAGGGAACTATAACTATTTAGCCCCATTCCAGTATAAGCTTTCAATTATACCAATATCTAAATTGTTAGGGAACTATAACGTTGATCCCACTTCGGTCTGAAGCCGGTTTATTATACCAATATCTAAATTGTTAGGGAACTATAACACTCCAGCTGATCAACAACAATATCCCGCTATTATACCAATATCTAAATTGTTAGGGAACTATAACGTGTTCCTCGACTTGACAAATCCTTGATTCATTATACCAATATCTAAATTGTTAGGGAACTATAACGCAACACCGTTTTGGTAGGTCAAACGTCGTATTATACCAATATCTAAATTGTTAGGGAACTATAACTCCGAAATGGCGATAGTCAGCTTGTCGCGAATTATACCAATATCTAAATTGTTAGGGAACTATAACTTTCCGACGGCCGAAGTCAACACACTCATAATTATACCAATATCTAAATTGTTAGGGAACTATAACTGCTGGCTTGCCAGAAATCCGCACCAGCCAATTATACCAATATCTAAATTGTTAGGGAACTATAACTAACGTGAATGATAGTTTTATTAATAATATATTATACCAATATCTAAATTGTTAGGGAACTATAACGGCGCAACTAAAGAAGAGTTGTGCATATCAATTATACCAATATCTAAATTGTTAGGGAACTATAACAACGATCGAACTACCAATTCTAAAGCTTTTATTATACCAATATCTAAATTGTTAGGGAACTATAACGCCGCGCCGTCAATACATTAAGCGATAGGTATTATACCAATGTCTAAATTGTTAGGGAACTATAACGCAAAAACATTACTGTTTTACTGAGGTCTATTATACCTAATTTGGAGTGTTGCTGAGAGATTTGGTATTTGTGGTGTATAATATTCTTGCATGAGTAAGCGAGACTCTACTAAAGTTACGATTCTCTTTAGAAAACTGAAATATATCAGCTCCAAAACTATAACGCATAAACGGTCTAGTCTGTATGTGTTGTTTATAGCTTGTAATCTGATGATGTTTAACTCTGTTCTAAATAATCATTCTAGTGAGAGTACATTAACTATTTGTATCTCTATTATGTCTGTCCTGTTTAGTATAGCTGCCTTTGTGCTTGCGATATACAACATCAAGAGGGTTAAAACAAAAGCAGGGAAGTTTATAAGAGCTACATATGCAGTATCAGTGCCTTTCATTATGATACTTTGTGCTATTACGTCTTCACAGATAATTTCTGAACGAAAACCTACAGAAAATAATAACATTCCGTATATTGGAAGCGAAAACAATACTAGAGACAAAACCAATCAACAAGAATCTGCACGGGTCAGTGATAAATCACAGCAACTATCAAACAGTCAAACCAACGCTCAATCCCATCCTGCGAACACTACGCCCGCTAATGATGGTAGCTGTACGAAGATAAATGTAGATTCATATAAGACAGTTTATGAGTATGTATCCTACATGTACACAGATGAAAGGTCTGAGTCTGTAGGCAGTGATGGGTTCGTTCTTCATTGTGGTGCTGGAGTTAGAGACCATAAATTTCAACGTATAGATAAGATTGTAAGAATAGGTACTAAAGATCGTGCAGAGGAGCAGAGGAAGCAACAGGAAGCTCAGGAGTTAGCGAGACAGCAGCAAGAAAGATGGAGAAAAAATATGGCACAAGAAAAGTATAACCAGTGTGTTAGAAATATAACCACACAAGGCGGTAATTCTTACGATGCAAGCAGGGTTTGCTCGCAATACTTGACTTATTGAGTTACTGACAAACAATTTAGCGTGCTGCGCAAAACCACTGAACAACAACTTTACCGCCAGATATGCCAACGCCTGTGTATGTGTATTTTGAATCTAGAATAGCGGATTTGTGAGGTAGCGAGTTAAGCCATAGCTGCATAGCTGTTTCGATAGCTATACCTCCCGTCAGAAGCAAAGTTTTTACCATGAACATGCTGGCTGTATATAACTCTGCATCTCCGGTGTAGCTATAACACTTTAATTTGAGCGGCCTTTGAGATATTAGGATGTAGTGTAGTTTTAACGGTGCTATGCCAAGCCCCTAATCAATCGCTACGTGAGGTTATGGGCGGATACTACGGTGTTATTTGCTGACCTAGGCACATTTAGCAAAAGGCAAGCTCGATACTGCCATTGCAAAGGCTAAATTCAAGCAGAGAAAAGGACTAGCCCTACCTATCTGTATTTTGTCCAGCAATCAACAGACTTAGAACAAATATAGAACATTTTAATTTTAATGATTTGCCCAGAAAGCTCAAATGCAAAAAATTTGGATTTTTGTAGATGTAAGTAGTTACAATAAATATATACATAGTAAAATCTAATAAAATAATCTTGAGAAAGACTAATATGAAGACGACAAAATACAAACAAATACGTGCACAAAGACAAAATCTCATACGTACATAAAAGGCGGGGCAAACATAAAATAACTAAAAGTCGTGAGGCAATAAACCTTTGAAATCAACCAAACAGTAACAAAAGGGACGCAATCTCATTCATGTTTTACACATAGACCTAACGTCGCACAATGTCCGATAGACAATTTGTCAAGTTTGTATTATAGCTAACAGAGGTAGCCTAAATTGAAAAATAAAATGTAAAATATACAACATGGTATAATACATTTATGGAAATTTTAATAACAATAATTCTTTTAATAGTCTTAGTAAAATTATTAACCAACAATCAGAAAAAGCGTCATGACAACCAAAAACCTCTATTAAAATATAATTACAAAGTCAAAAAAAGCGTCATGACAACCGCAGAGGAGAATTTTTATAAAAAACTCACCTCTGCTTTGCATGACAACTATGTTATCGTACCGCAAGCGCACCTCAGTATGATTTTTGAGCACACTGTATACGGTCAAAACTGGCGGGGCGCATTTTCAGTTATAAACGGAAAATCGATTGATTTTCTAATTATCGACCGTGGTACTTTTCAACCGCTTCTCGGTATCGAACTCGACGACTCGTCGCACGAACGACACGACCGGCAAGAACGCGATAAAATTGTAAATGCTATATTCAAACAAACTAACTTACCGCTGGTACGCTTCTCGACAGGGGAGTGGAACACGCCAGGCGATATTAGTCAAAAAGTTTTACCACTTTTGGAATCTGATACAACGCCAGATACTTATTCTGATACTCGAGATTCGCTACATCAAGCTTAATATCTAACTCCTCGACACCGTTATAGTATTTCTCTGGCTTTAATAAGTTTTTACTGCACCAATATCGCCGACGGTTAGAGACAAGTACCATATCTTTAGTGATGTATTTACACAAATACGCGACAGTTTTTAACTTATCGTCATCGAGATATTGCGCGTTCGTAAAGCCATAACGAAAGCTTGATAGGTTATATACTCGCTTATTATTCTGTATAACCTTAGTTTTCTTTAATTTGCCTTGATAACCGCCAAACAATGCATGGAAATGTATTGCACCATCTTTATGTTTTTCGGGTACTATAATATAACGAAATGGCTCAGAATACGCACGCTGCTGCCTCCAAAGCCACGATTGCATACGCAAAAAACATAAATCTAAATCGTAGCGATTAACTTTCTTCGGATTAAACGTAAAAGTGATAAATAAATCAAAATCATTCATAAGCACATAATCGTTAATAACTCGACGACTACGACGAACCGAACGCGCAATATCTTGTTCGATGTCATCGACAGTTTTATTTTTTCTACGACCAGAAAGGGCAGGTGGTAGCCTAAATTTAGGCTTGCTTAAAACTTGCACAATATACATATCTGGAAACTCCTTAACGATGTTATAAATCGGTTGATTGTCGTTCACCCTTACCCCCGTAAAAAGATTGTTAAATGTCCCTGTATCAAGTAGCCCCGCAAGCGGGGCAAACCTACGTAAACCCATCAAAAATAGCAAAGCGCGTCGTGCGCCTGCCGTGGTGGAGGGCGCGCACGACGCAACCGCCGAACAAGTCGGCGGTGCTGCGCTTTGCACGGCTATCGCTCATTAAAATCGCCTCTTTCTACGATTACCATCATAATGTACGACCTGATCAAACGACATTATTTGGTCTTTTGCCGATACCACTTTTTGATACGTATCATACGAATTTCGTAATTCTCTGTCGTGCCAAAAATAACCTTTCCGTCTAATGTCACCAATCAAACTACCATCATAATCGACCTCTAAAGTCATGCCATCATACGCCCTGTTGCGAGTAAAAACACCAAACCAAGTATCACAGCTAATCATATTATCGCACTGCTCGCGAAACGGCTTCGCAATACGCATAAACAGCTGGCTTGTACCAATAATTAACTTACGCTGCTTTCGCTGCTGTGAAATCTCTGTAAATATATACAACGGTATACCTTTACTATCGAGCGCATTAAAGTACGTATGAATCTCATCAATTAGATAAATCACACCATATTTACCATTTTGTACTTCAACCAGCAACTCTATTAATTCATCAATCGTCGAAAATTGCCTATAACCCCACTCGACATTCAAATTTAAATTCGTAACTACTACTGCTTCAGGGTAACGCTTTTTTAACTCGAGCACGTGACGCACCGCTGATATCGTTTTACCAGAACCTTGACGACCGATATAAACCTGGAAACCACTCGGCCGAAATACATCACGGTCGCGCTTTTCTTTTTGGTCGTCAATGAAAGCAGAAACATAAACTTTACGGTACTTTTTAATAAAATCCAAAAACATAACTATTTAATCCCCAATACTGGAATTTTACGTAATATCCACATAATGCCGTGATAAATCGGCTCAGACGCGAACACAGCTGCAATAACCATAACCACCACAAAAGTCAACTGCGGTGATAAAAAATATCTTATAAATTGAATAGCATTCAATAAAATACTATTAAAAGCTTCTTGCATAGATATCAATAACTCAGGCGTTGCCGGCAAATCTGGCATAACCACAAAAACGGCGGTTAATAATGCAACAGCAGCGATAATAATAAATACAATCATTTTAAGACCTCACAATACTATAATACTTAATGCGCATTAACTCGACCAAACCTACGACGACAGCAAAACGAACCACGAAAATAATTGATTTCCACAAAACCGGAAAAACAACCTCAAGCTGAGTAAACTTCAGACAAAATTCAAAATCACCAAAAACTTTCGGGACGCAAATACCTGAACAAACAGCTGGATTAATAGAGCCGTTTGTACAATGCCACTCATTCTTAACATCAGAATCCACGACTGTCATAAGCGTTTTCACAATCGAGGCTATAAAATCGAATGGAAACGTTAAAAAGCCAAGCTTTTTATGCATATAATCATTTAGATTATAGAAAGTTTTTAAAAATAAATTATCATCGCCAGGTATAAAAAGATGACTGAAAAATTCCATTAAATTTTGAACAACTTTAACAAATCCACTAAAAAATTCAGATATCGAATCACCGATAGCAGTAATGCCGTTACCAATCCAACAAGCAAAATCATGCCACTTACAACGTTCTTTCGTGGTTATATTATTAATATCGTACTGTGGAAGTCGAAGATTCGGGTCAACTTTGCTAATATGAGTAATCGTATTGTCAATTTTATACTGATAAATATGGCCAATCGTCAATGCCTTTGTATCAGGTGTACTGCCCCAAGAAGTTCCATAACTCATTTGCTCCAGAAATGTAACTTCACCATGTGCTAAAGAATAATATTCAGTAGGAGCATACACTTCGATAACATACTCTTGCTTACTAGAATCATAAAAAACGTGCATGTTATGAAAACTACCGGACCACGAAACAACCAACGCTGGCTTGCCGTTAAAAGGAGGCCCAGGCCAGTTTCTATCAATAAGAAACCACTGCGTTTTTTCTTTATTGTATTTTGGATTTTGGCGCAACCAAGATAGTAAAGGCGCGTCGAACTCAACAGGTGGTAATTGCTCACCTTTCTTCCAGGCAAAAGCAGAGGTAGCCGGTAATGTTAATGTGGTGGAAAACAAAACTAAAAAAACTACAATGAATAGAGGAAAGATTGCAATTTTTTTAAACATTACCGGCTACCTCTGCGCTCACCACTTAACCAAACTACTAATAAAAAACCAACAAAAATAGCCAACCAAAACGCAGATAGTCTAATTAAAAATTCTTGTGTTACAGGCATAAATTACACTTTCTTGCCAAAAATTAACTTATGAATCCAATCCGCTAAAAACTTTAATCCTCCGAGTAAACCAATCAGTGGTGAAAAATAAACAAGCAAATCACGGGTAAACCCGAGAATTGCATTAATGATATCGTAAATCGAAATTGTATCCATATAAATCCTAAAGGGGTGGGGGAATCTCGCAGGAAACCCCCACTCAGCTAAACGCGTACTTTACCCTTACGCGCGCCATTGATGAGCTTAGCTGCAATCATAAGACCGGCAACCGAGCCCAGCAAAACAGCAACACCAGCAAAATTTGCAGACACAACACCCCACATGCTAGTAAAGATATTGCCAGCAACCTCCGGCGTCAACAACGCAGTATTCGGCGTCGACGCTTCGTGTAAAACTGGAAACATAAGCGTTTTACCCTCCGTTAAAGTTAATATTACCCATACAGTTTAACGACTTACTGGCTGGTCAAAGAACAAAAACCGAACTAAAGCATAGCCAGCTGATCAACGACATCAGCCAAATATAAAATTGCTTTATCTTTATCCGAAACCTTAAATTCAAGATTAAACGGCTTATCCTTAATTAAAACCTCCAAAACAAGACGTTCGTAGGCTACAGATTTACCAGAATCGTCAGTAAATGTCCGCTGCGCGAAATACACGCGAGACAGGCGAGACTTTAAATTTTCTGGTAATTGTGTCGATGGTTGCATAGGGTAAACCTCCATTAATTATTTATAAAAATACCGTATCAAAAAACAATACAAAAGTCTAACGTCGCACAATGTCCGTTTTACGTCTTATAATCTATGTTGTCAGGATGATTAATCTCATACGTTCGCAAACAACGGTTTTACTTGATACAAGCCGCAGCTTATTAATCTTGGTCTAAAATGGGGAGCCTTAACCACGCTGCTAGAGTCATCTTTTACTTTTACTTTTACTTTTACTTTTATATTTATTCGCTATACAAAAAATACCGCCAATCAGCAGTTCTATAGATATAAGTCCGCACACTCGAAAACAAACTCGAAATTTAAATTGTAGTAATTAGCACATGTAGCACATGTTTATAGACTTAAGTTATCCACAGAAAAAATCTCAGCGCTGTGAGAATAAATTTGCATTTTTTCAAAAATATTGTCCCCTACTACTTTTCCCGCCCCACCTGCTTTATTTGACTTTTTGCATTTTCAATATTTTAATATAGTTTTTTTCACCTAGCCTATTTAGCTGTTTAATAGAACAAAAGTAGAACATAGCCCACCAGTGCAGGGGTAGCCTTCTATCTAAAGCCTCTTTCTCATTTATAAAAAGCCCGCCTACTCACCCGCACATCAATATACTCTGCAATTATTCCTCTGTTCGTTAAATAGCGGATGGCACGCACCGCGTCTTCGACTTGGCCAGCCGCTGGGCGGTCAACTGTCATTTTAATCGAGTACCCCACCCCGTCGAGACTGACTAGCACCTGGCGAGTAGTACTAGCTGGCAGAATCATTTTATTAACAGTAAGATTGTTTTCTTTGAAATGCCCCACAACCTTACCGATAAACTGCAGGAAACGGCCGCTAATTACTGAATTGCCAACGCTTGCACGAATTCCAGTTTGATCCTCGACGGCGATAACTGACGTGCCAAGGATATTACGTTCAAATACTACACCTGTGCTATCAACATAAGCTTTCATGCTACCAGATTGCCAATAAACCACTGGCGAGCGCAAGTTAACCGAAAAATCGGCCGACCAGAGAGCACCTTTAGCTGGCGGCGACACGCTAGACACTTCTGGGTATCTACTTTGAATGGCTCGGTTAAGATTATTAGCATTGATATTTACAGCCAGCCGCTCGAGCGGATTAGCAGAGAGGTAATCTTGTATGGCCGCTGCATAATCGCGGGCGGCAGTTTGTACTTCTGGATCGTTACCGGTGCCGACAATTTGCACTTTCGGCTCGACAATAATCTGAGTAAGTAGCCACCCCAAACCTGAAATTAGCATTAATGCACCAATCAGTGCTAAGCGGATAGAACGGCGTTTGCGCTTCAGGTTGTGCGCCTGCACGCGCGGTGATTGCAAGCTAGCCGATTGCTCATTAGGACTAGGCACCGAGGAAATGAGGCTACCAGTCAAGGTACGATTACACCGAAATAATGTTCCCACACTAGGCGAGTTATCATCAACCACAGCACGGCGCCGCACAGGCTGTGCGGCGCGGCGTGATTTAGATTTTTTCGATCTCATACCAAACATGCTTGTGGTATTAATTATATCATTTTGCAGCGCTATCAGGGTTCGTTCGGCGGCTATTAGCAGCATCTAGAATCATATCGGCCATATCTTTAGCAGCACCAGGATGTGCAAACGACAGAAAAGCCTGCCCCATTTGCTGTGCTTCTGCAGGATTGTCAATAAGGTTTTTTATCTCATCAACGAGCAACTGCGGCGTTTTTTCCATTTGCATTTCGTCGATGACTTTGACAGCACCTTTGTCTTCATACACCTTAGCATTTTTAATTTGATGACCGCCAGTCAAAAAGCCGTTCGGCACCAGAATCGTCGGTTTGGCCAGCGCTGCCAACTCGAGAATTGTGGTCGCACCAGCTCGCGCTACCACAATATCAGCCGCACCAAGCATATCAATCATGCCGTCGCTAACAAAATCATAAATTCTAACTTGATATGTATCCTCTGGCAACCGCCACCGGATCTCGGCATACTGGCCAGTACCAGTTATTAAAATTACGCTAGTGAACTGTGTAAGTTCGCTAATAGTATCTGTCACAGCATTATTCAACCGTTCCGCACCCAAACCGCCACCAGTAACCAGCACTAACGGTCTGTTACTTGGAAATCCTAGTTTTTCCTTAACCACGCGGCGCTGTTGCTCGCTGTACGGCTTGAATCCCTCGCGGATCGGTACGCCAACGTAACGACTAATCGCCTTGGGGTACGGATAATACTCTAGCGGAGCGCCAGTGCCAATGCGATCAGCCCAACGTGCCAATACGCGATTAGTTAACCCTGGATGAGCGTCTGAGTCGTGAATTACCAGCGGAATGCGCAGCACATGTGCCGCCAAACCGACTGGCATGCAAACGTAGCCTCCTTTCGTGAATATCACGTCTGGACGCCAGGCGATTAGTTTCACTAGGCTCTGAACAAAACCCACGCACACCTTTAGCGCATCAACAAAATTTGGCCACACAATCGTCCGTAAGCGTAGCAGCTGACGCACAATGCTAAGATTATGATAGCGGCGTAATTTACCGCTAGCAATGACATCTACGCGCACCGAGCTATCAAAGCTAGCCATAACATTGCGCGCTTGCTTGCTAAATTTGCGGTCAACCCAAAACCGCAGTTCTGCATCTGGCTGCTGTTTTTTAACTTCTCGCAACACGGCGACGACTGGAGTAACGTGACCCCCCGAGCCGCCGCCTACGGCTAATATCCGCATCTTGGCCTCCTATATCTATTGGTTTATGTGCAGTATATCGCGATAACTGGAAAACGATCCCCAAAGCCGCACCCGAAAACAGCATACTACTACCGCCAGCACTCAAGAACGGCAGCGTTATACCTGTTAACGGCGCTAAGTGAATCATTGATGCAATATTCATGAAAAAGTGCGCAAATAACCAGCCAAAAATACCCGCCACTACCAATCGCCTGGTCATATCTGGCGAATATTCAGCAACTCGCAAAACCCGCAGCAACAAAGCTGCAAACAGCACTACTACCAACACCGTCCCGGCAAAACCAAAAATCTCGCCAATTACGGCAAAAATCGAATCGTTAATTGCCTCTGGCAAGTAGCCTGTCGACTGAATACTCTTGCCGATACCGCGGCCAGTTAACCCGCCTGTCCCCAACGCAATCATTGCGTTTTTGATATGATAATCGTTATCGTCTTGCGAGGCTGATTTACTCGCTCCGAAAAACGTCGTAATCCGTTCCAACCGGTGCGGCGCCGTTACTGCCGTGAGCCCCAGAAATAGCACGCCCACTAATGCAATTTGCATCAGAGTTTTCATTCTTATCGTACTCACCATAAATATCGACGCCGCAGCCGCCGCTATCGCCACCCCCGAGCCCATGTCTTTTTGCAACACTACGACAATAAATAACAAAAAGCCGACCAACGCCGCCGCTGGGTAGACTGTTTCTTTCAAGTCGTTTATCTTACCCTCTTGGTAGCGTTTACCTAAAAACACCGCCATATACAAAGTCATCGCTAATTTTAGCAGCTCAGACGGCTGAAAATTAACTGGCCCCAAGTGAAACCAGCGATAAGCGCCTAGCGTGTTCTGCGCTATTGCATCAATATGCAGAATATTTCCAATCAAAAAAAGCAAAAACGATAAGCCAATTCCAATCATCATTAACTGAAAAATATACTTCTTGAGATAATCAAACGGTACTAATACTAGCAGTACAAAACCACTAACTGCCAGGCTAATACCCATAAGCTGTTTGAAAAAGAAATATGTACTAGAATAATCGCTGCCATAAGCACTATTCTGCAAATTAGCATACTGCGGCCCGACCGAATAAACAATTATCATTCCTACCAGCATTAACAACGCCGCACATAGCACCAACCAATAATCAGGCCGGTGTTTACGCTGGATTTTGCCATCGGTAAATTGTACGTACCTGTCGCGATGCCGAGCGCCAATCACGGAGCGATGTGCCCCCCGGTCATCGCCATTGCTATACCCACGAAAGCCGCCACGCCAGCAATCACCCAAAAACGCATCGTCACTTTAGCCTCTGGCCAGCCTGATGCCTCCAGATGATGATGAATCGGCGCCGACAGAAATATCTTGCGATGGAATAATTTCTTGCTGGTCATCTGCAACAAGCTCGACCCAGCCTCGACCACGAACAATATGCCGATAATCGGCAGCAAAAACAGCGTGTTGGTCATCATCGCTACCACGCCCAAGCTCGTCCCAAAAGCAAAGCTGCCAACGTCGCCCATAAAGAACCGCGCTGGAAAGATATTGAACCACAAATAACTCAGCAACGCGCCGACCACTGTGAAACAGAACGCCGCTAATTTCAAATGGCCTTGCAGTAGCGCAATCACACCAAATGCCGAAAATGACATTACCAGCAAACCGCCCGCCAAACCATCCAAGCCGTCACTTATATTGACCGCGTTACCCGTCGCTACCACCGCAAACACAAACAATCCGACAATCCACGCGCCCATTTGCCAATCGCCGACGTATGGGATATGCACCGACGAGTAGCCGAGCTTACAGAAGAAAAACCAGCCCAGCACCAGCCCGACGCCGATAATCATGGCAAATTTCACCCAGCTACGCAAGCCAGCATCCTTGCGGTTAGAGCCAAAAACATTCAAAATATCATCAATCAGACCAATCACCGCGCCGCCAACCAACGCCGCCAATGGCAGCCAAGTTTGCGCTCGATCCAGATTAAAGGCCAGTGTCACCGCCACAATCGCCAATACGGCAATTATTCCCGCCATCGTCGGAATATGCCGCTCGATTTTCTTCTTATGTAATAAGTTAAAAATCTTGAGTTTTTCGCCAGTTACCGCTGCTGTACGCTGTGTTTTCCAGAATTTATATTTGTAAGCAAAATATGTATATACTGGCGTTAGCAGCATCGCCAGTAGAAATGCCATCAAGCTCATTAGAAAAACCGAGTTCAATTCGTTTCCAAAAGTTACAATCGACATACTACCATTATACTCCCTACCCTACTCTCTCGGGGCTAATTTTAAGTATTTTATCATCCAGTTGGATATCTCGTTGAAAATAGGCTTAGCGTCCGAGCCGCCGCCCATACCGCGGCCGTCTGCCGCTATCTCTACCATGATAACGTAACGCGGAATTTTGCCGTATTCGCCGCCAAAACCCAGATAGGTACCAATCGTCTCGTTATCATCATACTTGCCGTTAACAATCACCTGCGAAGTACCGGTCTTGCCGCCGACTAGCCAGCGTTCCGAGTCGTCATGCGGCTTATATGTCGCATAATGAGCCTGATGCACCATTTCGCGCACTGTCTGCGACGAAGCTTCGCTGATAGCACGAGCGCTGGTCTTCGCCGCCGTAGCCGCGAACTTGCCGCCATCGCCCATTGTGCCGTTAATAATCGTTGGCGCATGATATACGCCGCCATTAACTACCGAACAAAAACCGCTCGCCACCTGCAGCATTGTCACATTCATACCCTGGCCAAACACCATATTACTGTAACGCACGGCATTACCTTCTTGCTGTGCTGGCGAAATAACTGTGCCGCCCGCCTCATTCGCCAGCTCAATACCAGTCAGCTGCCCCAGCCGGAAACGATTATAAAAGTAATCGTAAATCGTATCGCGCGCGCCGCGAGTAATATAAGAACCATTTCCCAGCCGCTGCGCAATCGTTACCATACCAGTATTTAGCGACCAGTTCAGCGCTGTCTGCATAGTGATGTCGCCGTTCAAGAAGCTGTTTTTAGAAGCATTATTGATCGTGATATCTTCTACCTTGATTTTGCCAGTATTGTTGTAAGTACTCTGCGGCGAGATAACGCCTTTGTCGATTCCGGTCGCTACCGTGAAAGTCTTGACATCAGAGCCCGCTTCGTACGGATGCGAAATCGTATCATTGTTAAAGACCGACACGTCAGAATTACTGATATTCGATGGATCGTATGTCGGCATGTTAGCCATTGCTAATATCTTACCAGTACTTGGCTCCATGACAATAGCGCTTGCTCTGGTGGCTTTACTACGCTTAGCACCGCTCTCTAGCGCTGATTCGACTTGTGCCTGAATGTTACGATCAATCGTCAAAACAATACTCCGGCCATTTACTGCCGGCTGACGGACATTCTTATCGCCAATTGTTAGCGGTACGTCGCGAGCATCCGTCACCGTTTTGAGCATACCGTCGCGCCCAGACAGAGTTTGGTTATTAGCTTGCTCGAAGCCATATACTCCTTTACCCTCGTGATTAACAAAACCCAAAACCTGGCTAGCCAATCGTCCTTCAGGATAAACCCGGCGCGTTCCGACTTCGAAACCAATACCCGCTAGCTTTTTCTTCTTGATTAATTCAGCCTGCGTCCGCGTAATATATTTCGTCAAAATTTGGTAGCGGCTAGGTTTTTTGTCGATCAGCGCCGCAAAACCATCAACTACGTTGCCGCCAGCGACGCTATTCAGCGTATCTACCACCGCCTGCCTGTCAGACACTTGTGTTGGATCTGCCCAAACTTTATAGACCGTCTCGTTCATCACCAACGGCTTCGGGTCGCTGCCGTCCATAGCGTAAATCTCGCCGCGCTGCGCTTTGAGCGTGAACTTCTTAATCTGCTCATTATCAGCCTGTGTTACATAGTAATCATGCCTCACTACCTGCACTACGAAAAGCTGTACTACAAAAATGGCCGAGACGACCAACACTATACTAAACAAAAAGCCAACTCTAGAGCGTCGAATAAAACGAGTTGGCGATACACTCATGATCTTAGAACTCCTATTTGCTTACATACTGAGTATCAGCCGGGGTAGCCATCCTTTGAGCAACGCTGCTGTCTTTAACTGATTGCAGAGCTGTTAGGCGAGCATTCTCAACCGCCAAATCGCTCTTCTGCTCGGTCAACGTCGAAATTTTATTACTGACGTCATTTGACTCATAATCATAGCCCGAAACACTCCCCGCTTGTGTTAAGTATAGCAGACCTAGCAGCGTCAGGAGAAGTGCAATAATAATCGCGTTAGAAATCGGGCCGAGTTTGATAGCCGATGCAAAAGCAACTGTATTGCGGTTGCGCTCATAATTACTTTGGCGCCGGCTATTAAATTGTGTAGTTCGTGAATATGACATGTGGTGGATTCGTTTTTGTTATTTATTTTGACACTCAAAAGCCAGAGGAACGTTAGGAGAAAAACGAAAATTACGCTCCTCTGCCCTATAGAGTTGTGTTATTTTTGCCTAAGCGGCACGGCGCACGACAGTGATGTCATGCTGAACGTCGGCTTGGACTTGTACTTGGATGCGGCGAGTCATGCTACATCTTCCTTTCTGTTTTTATATTTTCACAGCGACACGAAGTTTAGCACTTCGCGAGCGCGGATTGTGAACATCTTTAGTGGCCCCATCGACAGGATGCTTCGTAATGATACGAAGCTCTGCCTCGTAGCCGTTTTTGACCTGTTCGGTAAAGTATCGCTTAACGATACGATCCTCCAGGCTATGAAAGCTAATTACACCGACTCGCCCGCCCTGCGACAACAGCTCGGGTAATAATGGCATAATCGCTCGTACTTGCTCAAGTTCATCGTTTACAAAAATCCGAATCGCCTGAAAAGTACGTGTCGCCGGATGCGTTCGCTGGCGCCGTCCGACATGCGCCCTCAAGATAGCCGATGCTAAATCTTCAGTTGTCGCCAGCGGTCTAGCCTTAATAATCGCAGCAGCATAACGCCGCGCAATATTTGGCCGCTCTTCGCCGTAATCGCGAATAATCCGCTCCAGCTCGCTCTGCGAATAGGTGTTGACCACCTGTTTTGCAGTTAAAGCTTGCCGCCGATCCATCCGCATATCCAGCGGACCGCTCTGCGAAAATGAAAATCCTCGCTCAGCCCTATCAAGCTGTGGTGACGACACCCCCAAATCAATCAATATCATATCAAACCGCTTACCTATAGCAATCAACTGCCGGGCAGCGCTGACAAAATCAGCGTGTATTAACTCTGCCCCTTTGCCGACAAATGCCGCTAGGTTTGCTTGTGCAAATTCATCGCGATCAACCAAAGTCATTCCGCGATAATTATGCGTTCGTTCGACAATGGCACCTGCGTGTCCGCCGTATCCAGCCGTCAGGTCGAGATAACTCTCGCCATCTTTAGGATTGAGCAGCCGCACAACGTCATTAAGTAATACTGGAACATGAAGTGGTGGATGTTCTTTAATACTCATTCCCCCATCATACCATATGGTCTGGCGAGGGACTCGAGATCACCAATCTGATAGCGAGCTGTTTGTTTTCGCATAGGAGTTTTTGTTTTTGTATAGTCAAGCATGCTCAAATTACGAGAATTGTCAAACAATTCATATTTCGTCTAAGCATACCTTTGAGAGACTTGTGTGTGAGGTGGAGTTTTTGGGAGGTGTTGTGTTAGAGGAAAGAACTTTCGACAATTTTAGCGTGGGTCGATATTCCACTGCTCACTATCAGGTTGTTGATCTCGAGGATGTCCAACTTCGAATTGTAAAAGTGCCACAAACTATACGGCTACGTGCCCAAAGACAGCGTCGCCCGCGATACGTAAGCATCAGGTACGCAAACCAAGACACCCGCCCTACCGTACATAGATTGGCTAACAGCTGCGTCGGTCATAACTACCCTACTTTCTTTGTTATTTTTACGCGGTGGTGTTTGTTTTAGCTCGAGAATTTCTCTTGCCTTTGCCACTGGCTTTATCATACAACGTTTCATCATGCTTGTGCAATACCTTTTTTACTAAAAATGATAACTTCTTTACTTTTCCACAAAAACGTGGAAAACTATAGCGTTTCAACAAGCAAATAGACGCTATATCTAGCGTCTATAGAGGTCAGCCATGACAGAAAACGCTGCTTATGCAAAATATATCCGCATCAGCTGGCGTGCTACTGCGTCAGGGTCGTGCCGGATAAAACTGCGTACTGCCGCAATCGGATCGCTCGACTGGGCGCCCGCCCATATATTTTTAGCTAGGATACCAGCCCCGCGAAACTCATAATGTTGGCGTTTAAGTTCGCTAATATCATATTGCACCGTATGTTCGCCGTCATGGGCATACTTCGCCATCAACTCTCTCGATGGTTCGTCGGTATTGAAGACGACATAGTCTAGAAACTCGCTGCCCGCCAAACGCTCAATTTCGCTGGCAAAATCTGCCACGCTCAAACCATCCGTCGGGCCGGGTTTGGTTACTAGATTACAAACAAAAACACATTTCGCCCGCGTCGCTGCCAATGCTTCCTGAATTTCGCCAATTACCAGCGCCGGCGCCAAACTACCGTAGAGATTACCCGGCGCAATCACCACCATATCTGCTTCCAAAATTGCTTGAACGGCCGCTGGATGCGCCACTGCCTCTGGCTCTAACCACACTTTTGGCCGTTTGGCGATATCGGAATGTGCGATTTTGAATTGCCCTTTGATCGGCTCGCCCGAAGCGCTCTCGACACACAGCGTAATATCGGTTAAAGTTGTCGGAATTACCCTGCCTTGAATATTGAGAACTTGGCTAGCCAGCTGCACCGCCTCGCCAAAGCTACCGGTCATTTTCTCGAGCGCTGTCAAAAACAGATTACCGAAAGCATGCCCCTTCAAACTACCATCATCAAATCGATAATTAAACAAATCACGCACCCGCGGACTATCGCTCAGTGCTACTAAGCACTGCCGCACATCACCCGGCGGCAGCACGCCAAGTTCGTCGCGCAGCTGTCCCGTCGACCCGCCATCATCTGCCATATTGACCAGCGCTGTCAAATCAGACACGTATTTTTTGAGACCTGTTAACAGCGTGAAACTGCCAGTGCCGCCTCCAATGACTACAATTTTTGCTCCGCTGTCGCCATGCTCTTCGCTCATTATTCCCCTTCTGGCGTGCTCGCTTCGCTATCGCCGCGCAGTTCCTTCTTGCCCTTTAATTCGTATTTGATACCAGTCATATCGCTAGTCATATAGTCATCGTTGAGCAAGTTAACGAATTTAGCCGCATCTTTGGCATCCATAATGATAATCTCGCCAGTAGCATCGTCAGTCATTAGTTCCAAGCCCATCTCATCGGCTTGCTCAATAACCTGATCCTGCGTCACCAGACCGACGTCGACTTTTTGCAGCTTAGTTACTAGCGACTTAGTATCGCGCACCAACGCATCGAAAGTCATACCTTCAGGGAACTTTAACTTAAAGTTTTTCTCGATCTCAGCAATTTTTTCCTCGGCAACAGCAAACTGCTTAGCGTCGTAACCAAACAAACGGATAAATTTCGGCTCGTTAAAGGCAAAGATATCACCGCCGGCAATCAACACTTGATTATCCGGCGTGATTTTTAGGCCGACATCAGCACTAAACGGCTGAAACGAATCGCCGTTATACATCCAAGCGGTTGCGCCTTTAAACACTTGCGACTGCGGTAAAATCTTAGCCACGAAAAACGGCTCGGCCCCCTGGCGACTGAAACGCGCTACGATTCCCTTGACCTTCTTGAACTCATGGTCGCCTTCGCGGAACACCTCTAGCGTTTCCTCGCCGTAGCGAATCTGCTCAATCACCTCTTGCGCGTGATCTACCCGGTCCAAGGTAGTACGCTCCAACACATTATCCTCAGCAGCGGCCGCTTCAAAGTCGCGCACTGTCATACCAGTAGCAGCACCAGTTTGCACCTGGCTAATCATATCGTAAAGGAATAATACCTTGAGCTGCGCCTTGAGCTCCTTGGCGTAATTAGTGGCGTAGACAGTGTAGCCCTTCGTAAATAGAAATAAGTCAATTTCGAGCTCGTCCTTATGCGCATCAGCTTGGTTCGCCCAGAGGAAAATATCAGTTGGCTCGGACACTTGTTCATAGGTTGGTGTTGATTGATTAGCATTCATGATACCTATTTTACTACAATAAGTTGCATTTCATCTAAAGCAAGGATTTCCCCGTATTATAAATTATAAAACTTAGTCTTTCTTAGATTTTAGACTATTTTTACGAAAATTTTACAATTCGATTTGTTGCAGAGATAGTTGGATTAATGTTATCTATTGCTTTTTTATTACGTTTATGCTATAATATAGGTATGGTTACCCACGATAAGTTACACTCTCCTGAAAGTTTATCCCGATACGAAACACTAATTAAAACTCTTGGCGCACGCGGACTGATTGCATCATATGAACAAGAAAGGGCAACCGTCAGCCTTTGCGGTCATGATTATTATGTAATTGGACCATCTACCCCTATCGATCAAGGAGCAAGCATTGATATAGGATCGAAGACCGCCATAATAGTTGACACAGTTCGTGATACCGCCTTACGCAATTTTGTCAACAAACTCAGTCCAGCCTACAATCGTATAGCTTGCCCTGAAACCAGGAAAGAAGGACTAACTGGACTAGCGTCAGTAGTTAGACGTGTACTAAGCTATGATTCTGAAGCTGTAATCGGGTTATATCAAGAGGACTATCAGAGTCATGAGCCGATTGTTCCAAGAGGTTTAGGCTATTTTATTAATATGAAGAAAGGTATCTGTCTACAACAGGCACTTCTAAACGCAGCAGCTCTTGAACACGCCCGAAAAACAAAAGCCATACCAACCAATGCAGTTATTTCACTGGAAACAGAACACAACAAAGATACTGCCGAATATCATGCTTTCACAAACCTGTTGGTTGATAGTGAACTATGGCGCATTGATTCTACACAGCCTAGAGATAAGCGTGCCGTTCTTCAAACATCTTATACTTAATTATTGCACCGAATCCTCGCCAAAATGTTTTTGCAAGCGCATTTTGATCGAACCGTGATGGCGGCCGAGTTTCTGGCTCATCGCAGCAATACTTTCGCCGTTAATGAACATTTGGCGCAATTCATCGTCATCAGCCTTAATCCATGGTTTATAAGCATTAGGATAAGTCTGGCGCATTTTAGCAATTTTAGCCGACCAGCTAGAATTAGTACTGTTCACTTTTTTGGCGGGTTTAAGTTCGCCGGCCGCGCGTTTGTCGGCTTTTGGTTGTAAGTGCGCGAACTTTTTAGCATCATCCTTCGCCCGCGCGCGCAGCTGTTCATCAATTGCATAAGCTTCGTCGCTCATCTGCAAAGCCATGCGATTAATACCCGTCAAATACAGGTTATCGATATCGCGCACCCGGCTAAGCGCCACATAGCCCATGCCCGGCACAAAGGCTTTGCGCAGGTCAATTCGCGCACTATCCAGCGTCATGCCCTGGCTCTTATGGACAGTAATCGCCCACGCCAAACGCAGCGGAACTTGGCTAATGCTAGCTCGTTTGCGCGTACCATCGCGCAACTCCCAAGTATCAGGCTGCATGGTCACCGTCCGGCCATTACGAAACTCCACTACCGGATAATCCGTCGCTGGCTCGAAATCGACCACCATGCCGATACTGCCATTAGCATAACGCCGCGCCTGATCGTTTTTGACCGCCATCACTAATGCGCCTATTTTAAGGGTCAGTACCTCTGGCGCTAGTACGCTACGCTGCAAATTATCAACGTAGTTGTTACTACCAGTAGTGTGGCGTTGATACAACACCTCGTCGCCCGGCAATTCAGCCAGCCTGGCTTGATTAATTTTATCGACGTCAACATTCACAGTATGCAATTCTGTCAGATCTGCTCCGGCTGGCGGTTGATATTCGGTCCGCTCTAACAGCTGCTCGGCGTGGCGGCGGCGCAAATCGCCAGCCCGCATCGCCGTCAAGATTTCTAGCAGCGTATCGCCGTCGCGCTGGCGAAACTGCTCGCTCAGATACAATACCGTCGGATCAAGCTCGCGCCACGCCGATGAATTCACTACAAAACCGCCCTCACGGCTTTCTGACCGATTAACCGGTGGCAACTGAAAGAAATCGCCAGACAGTACCACTTGAATGCCGCCGAACGGCTCGTCGACTCTCTTGCGTACTAAACGGCAAACTTCGTCAACCATGTCCAAGCGGTAATCATGCAACATGCTAATCTCATCAATAATCAAGACATCGGTTTTTTCGATAATTTCGCGGCGAGTCTTGCTAACATGCTCGGCAAAACCATTCGGCAGGCGGTCGCTAACGCCAATCCCCGACCAAGCATGAATCGTCGCGCCGCCCAGATGCGTCGCCGCTAGCCCGGTCGTCGCCGTCACCGAGACATACTTGCCGCTAGCCTTGCTCAAGTTGATAAATTGATTCAGCACGAAAGTCTTACCCGTTCCTGCCGGGCCGGTCAGCAGTGCGCTTTCGCCGCTCAATAATATTTCTAAGGCTAAATCTTGCTTCACTACCCTTATTATACAACTTAAGGCGCGGGACTACTTATCCCAAGCAAAGCCGTTACCAAAATGACCGTAGCGCGCTGTTGGTTCGTACTGCGGACGAGCCAGCTGCAACTTATCAATAATACCCGCTGGACTAAGGTCATAACCTGCGATTGGCTGCTCGGTGCCGTCAACTACCGCTGTAGCCTCAACCGGCTGGTCGTGGCCGATTGCGTACGCCAAGCGCACCAACACTTCCTGAGCTGCAAACTTTTTAAGATAATCAACTGCGACCCGCCGCGCCATATAGGCACCGCCGCGATCGACCTTAGTGGCGTCCTTGCCGCTGAACGCCCCGCCGCCTAGCGGAATCCGCGGACCGTAGTTATCAACGGCTAATTTACGCCCGGTCAAACCAGCGTCTGCCGCGAAACCGCCAATTTGCCAATCGCCTGCCGGATTTATATGCAGAGAAATGCCATCAAAATCACCTGCCACATATTTTTGCTGCGCAAACCACTGCCGAACTGCAGCCGCCAGCTCGTCGTGCGGCGCATTCTGGAAGCTGGCAACAATTGCCGCAATCTGGCCGCCATAAGTCGTCACCTGCGTTTTGCCGTCATAAGGCCATTTCTCATACAAAAAGCGATTCAAGGCCCGCGCCAAAGCATACTCTAGCGGCAATAATTCTGGTGTCTCAGCACAAGCATAGCCAATCATCACGCCTTGATCGCCAGCGCCGCCCGCGTCCACGCCCTGAGCAATCTCTGGGCTCTGGCGTGCAATCCGCTCAATAATTTCCACGTCGTCGCCAGCCAGCCGTCGCGCAATCTGCTTGACGTCAACTAGCTCGCTCGACGACACTTCACCGGTTAGAAACAGCGCGCCATGGCCGCCGCAAGCCTCAATCGCCACTCGGGCTTGCGGGTCTTTGGCAAGATACGCGTCCAAAATAGCGTCGCTGATTTGGTCGCAAATCTTGTCCGGATGTTTCGGCGAAACGCTCTCGGCCGTACGATATACTGCTTGATTATTAGATTCTACAGACATAAAAACTCCTTTCTATCTGCCCCGCTTGAGGCCAAGAAAGGAGCCGCAAAGACAATATCTCTCCTGGTCAAGCAGGCTGGAATTAGCACCTTGCTGTAAAAGCAGGTTGCCGGCGAGTCATCAGGCCAGTCCCTCGTCGCACTCTGGATATTAAATTATTAACAAGTTCATTATAGCACGCCCCACCCCGCCGAATCTAGATCGACAGTAAAACAGCCAAGACTCTCTCGCTATAGACGAACGCCAGCCCGCGCTTTGTTCGCCCACTCATCCGCTAGCTCATTCTGCTCGTGGCCGACGTGGCCGCGTACCCAAACCAGCTTCGGCTGCGTCGATTGGTAAAGCGCGTACGCTTGCTGCACGAGATTAAGATTCTTAATTTCGCCGCCTTTTTTACGCCAGCCTTTAGCAGCCCAGCCTGGCGCCCACTTGGTCAACACATTGATCCAAAATTCGCTATCGCTATGAATTTCGCACGGCTCATCGTCAGCTAGCTCCATCGCTGCAATCAGCGCCATGCCCTCCATGCGAATATTCGTCGTCTGGCCGTCTTCGCTGCCCAAAGCTACCGGCCGGCCGTTTTCAATTACCGCATAGCCGCCTGGGCCCGGATTCGGGCTAGCACTACCGTCTGTAAAAAATACTCTCATCTACTTCTTCCCTGCTTTCTAGATGTCGCGCACTGGCCGCAGCAGTTTCAGCTCGTCTGGCATATACCATTTATTACCGCGGTTGTCCTGTTCATATTTATATTCAATCATGTGGTCGGCCTGGAAGTAATCACCGGTACCGACGATCTTGTACTGAATATACATTTTACGCACTGAATCGCTCTGCGGCATCGGCCCGCGATACAAACGCAGCTCAAAAATCTCGCCCGGTTTGAGAAATTTATTCAAGTCGCCTCGCTGCCCTAATATCTCATATTTATCAAGCTCCACGTCAAAGCTCGCATGGTTGCGAATATGAGCCCACACCTCGAGGTACTTATTGTCGCCCGACGGATGCGCCTCGGTGCGCTCAACCTCTATCTCGGGAATCACTTTTTGCCCGTTAGCCGAGTGATATTGATCGGGCTGAGGTTTGCTATCTGGTTTTCTGGTATCTGGAGCGGTCTCTGAAACGTCTTTATCAAAGTTATTTTCGTCCCTGCTGTCGCGATTGTCTCGCGACGAGGCCATATCATTATTATTAAGACGCGCCAGATATTCGTCATCGCCATCCGGCTCGCCAAAAATTAAATCACGCAACCATCCCATACATCTATTGTACAGTATTTAGACAAAGCTACACATACGCTATATATAGTGCCGCTATATATAGCGTATGTACTGCCGTGGAAAAATCAGGGAAATCTTCGAGACACACTAGACTACTGTTATTCTACTTATGTTTGGCACTCTTGACACGCGAGTGCCAACCAATTACAATAAAATGTAGAGCAAAAGCTCGCCAAATCATAAACGAAAGGAGTAATACAAATGAGTAAACTCGTTCGATTCGACCCGTTTGCCGAAATGGATGCCCTGCAGCGCCATTTCTTTAATGACGACAACTGGATGCCGCGCCAAGTGCGCTCGGTCGGCTTGCCTACCACTGATGTTTACATGAAAGATAACGCGCTAGTCGTCGAGGTCCACTTGCCGAAATTCGATGAAGACGACGTCAATATTTCTGTCGAAAACGGCAACTTGGTCATCCAAGCCCAACGGCACGAAAAAGAAGAAGACAAAGAAAAGAAGTATGTCGTACGCGAGTCGAGCAGCAGCTTCTACCGCAGCGTCCAGTTGCCAGAGCGCGCTGACGCCGATGCTATCGAAGCGCACCTGGACGACGGCGTCCTGAAGGTCACCGTGCCAGTCACGCCAGCGCCAGAGCCAAAGAAAATTACCGTCAAATCGCGCGGCAAGAAGAAAGAGTAAGCCTTTCTCAGCTTTGGACGTCAAGAAGGCCTCGGGATTACCCGAGGCCTTTTGCTAATAACAAAATTTCGTAGTCTAGCTAGAAAGCGTCAAACTATTCCGCGTATTTTTCAACAAACCGCCGCAATATCTTGACCGGCTCGGTTACCAATTCCGATTCGCGGTACGCCGCATCGATCAGATCTTGAGCCTCCTCCGGTGCGAAATAGCCAGCATGCTTATAAATATTAATCCGCAGTGCCAAGCCGTCAGCATCAAGCTCGGGATGGAATTGCGCCGCATAAACATTTTTCCCGGCGCGCAGCAACTGTATACAGGTCGCAGAACGAGCCAGCACCACGCTGTTCGGCGGCGCCGTATCTGTCCCCTCTTTATGCCCGACGAAGCCGCGAAAACTAGCCGGCAAGCCAGCCAGCAGCGGATCGTTCTGCGCTTCCGGCGTCAAATTTATATCCACCGCGCAAACTGGCTCGCCATGGTCGAAGTCCGTCTGGCCGCCCAGCGCCGTTACCAGCGCCCCCACGCCCAAACAAGTGCCTAAAAACGGCTTATCCTCAGCTGCAATCCGGCGAAGCAACGGCATGATATAATCTTCAAACTGCAATTGTTCCGGCGATTTTTCCTCTGGCGGATAAGCAAAATTAGCCGGCCCGCCGCCCATAAAAATACCGCTGTAATCATCCAAATTAACTGGCGAGAACTCGCCGCGGTCAAGCCGCAAGCGCTGCAACTGCTCCGGCTGCAAACCGCCAAATTTCAAAAAAGCTGCGTACTCGTCGTCAGACGCTTCGTCCTCGGGACGGGATTGTAAAAGAAGAAAAGGTTTTGTCATAACCCTTAGTATAACGCTTTTTAAGCTCAATAGCTACTTTCAATCAGTAGCTAACTTCAAAAATCACGAGGCGTTAAATCTTCGGCCGACTCAACATCGCGAAGCCACGGAAAATACCGGAGCACGTTGTCTTGATGCAGCACTTCTGCCAAGGGTGCTGATTTAACCGTAATATCTTCGCCAGCATCAAGATGCTGCGCTGCTCGATGCAACACTCCCCCTGTAGCCAGGAACAAATAGGTAAACCACTCAATTTTCTTATCCATCTGCACGACATCAAGCAGTCTCCAATTAGCAAAAGTCCAGCCTGTTTCTTCTCTCAGTTCGCGCTGTGCCGCTACTAATACCGACTCATCACTAGGATCAACTCGGCCGACTGGCAAATGGTTCTTGCGGACAATCCCGCCCGGTTGCTTTTCGTCGATTACCAGCGCATCGCCAGCCTGGTCGAGCGCAATGACCATCACAGTGTCTGGACGGCGCAGCATTTCAAAAGTTTCTACGCTACCATCAGGCATCTTTTGCGGCCATTGATGTACTTCGTAAATCTCACCTCTAAAAACACAATCTGCTTTCGGAGGAATCAGACGAGCACCTTTCGGCAAAACGCGTTCGGTCATTACACTATGCATGCCCCCAACTTTTTCATCAAAATATCATAGCCATCGGTCACCTCGTCTTGACGGCTGACGCCCAATTCCGCCATAATGCGCCATAGATCATCGGTTATAACGGCAGGATCGGCATTCTCGTCAGCTAATCGCTCTAATTCCATAAAGTCGCCCAAACCCTCCGCCGAGTCGATGCATACTTCTATATTATTCAGCTTGCCAGTCCGGCGAGTCTTTGATATGTCCGAAAATGGCACGAAACCTAGCTCCTTGACAATAGCGATCATGACGTCTGGATCTCCAACTTCTGTTTCGCGTTCAATACTATCCAACTGCCCAGTGACTGATCGTTTTAGGGTGAATAACGTCCGCTTGGTTTCATTTTCGCCTTGTCCATGCGTTTCGGTACGCACCCGCAGCCAAGGCACCATATTGCCATCGCCGCCAGCTTCTCCTGGCAGACCAAACACTTGATCGCGTTGATGCACTGGCTCGCCGAGAGCAATACCCTTACCCGCCAACGCAGCCAACAGCCCTTCTTTATCTTGCAGCCTAACTTTTATCTCAATTTCTCTCATATATAAATGATATCACGTTTAGAGTACGTCCACTGGACCGATAATATCCGTATTGCCAAAGTAAAAATCGGTTAAGACCTGCCGCCATGGCGTGCTGGTTGCTGCAGCATATATCATTTTGCCAATATCGCCATGGCAAGCCAACAACACCGTTTGATCTGGGTGTTGATGCGCCATGAAATCAAGCACCCGCTGGCCGCGAGCCAATAACTCAGGAAAAGTCTCAGCGCCGTCAGGATTCAAAAAATAGGTCACGTTTTCTGCTTTGATGATGTCCGGCGCGCAGATTGCTTCAATATCAGCGGCCGGCTTACCAGTCATAATGCCAAAATCACGCTCGATTAAATCATCGTGAACTATCGGCTCGGCAAGGCCCAGCGCTGTCGCTACAATCGCGGCCGTCTCGAACGCTCGATCAAGCGGCGATGCATACACCGCGTCAAAAACCAGTCCCCTATCCTTGATGTGACGCGCCAATTGCCGCGCTTGCTGGCGTCCCAAATCAGTCAGCGGCAGGTCGCGATGGCCGTTCAAAATCCCGCGCACATTGTCTTCATTCTGGCCGTGGCGAGCGATATAGATAGTAGTCATAAGCTTTAGTATATCATCTCTGTCAGGCGGCAAGAAACCTCATAGAAACCCTACTTACCACTAAAATTCCTTGTTATCAAACCATCGATACGTCCCGCGAATGACGCTCCAGCCAATCAGCAATCGCATCAATATCGAGATGATCGGTCGCGACGCGGACAGCGAAATTTTCTAGTTCACCTCTCTGTGCTGTAAAATTATACCCATTAACCTCCAGCAAAGTCAGCCCGGCGAGCATTGCTGTACGCTTGTTACCATCAGTGAATGGATGGTCGCCAACAATCCCGCGCATCAACGCCGCTGCCTTGGCAAATACTGTTGCATATAATTCCTCGCCAAATACTACTTGATGCTGTGTTGACACCGCAGCCTCCAGTCGTCCGACATCACGCACGCCATCTACACCGCCGTCTTTGACAAGCACCAATGCATGAAGCTGCAGAATCTGCTCGAGAGTCAAACTAACCATTAGCGCTTCGCCAAGTGAGAAAAATCCTCTTTGTATCGCCTAAGGAGCGAGTTTGCAGTTTTGAGCACTTGATTATCGTCAGCCGCCTCCGAACGCTTACGTACCGTGACTTCAATTTCGTCGCCATCGCGAATCCCCAGCGCCCGCAAATCCCGCGCCGGCAGCGTCACGCCGCGGCTGGAACCAATCTTGATAACTTTTTGAATCGTGGTGATTACCATGCAAACATTATAACAAAATTATAATTTTATTGCAATATTAGCGAAACCAAATCAATATTTACCGCACGATTTCGCTATGCAGTTCCTGCCATTTCATATGCGCCGCATGCGCTCGAGCTGGCGCGTCAACCTCGCTCTTCTGAAGCAATAATTCCTCAGGATTAATAAACATTATTTCATCACCCTCTTCGCCTGGTATAAAATCAAAGTTCTCCGACCAGACGCGACAATAAAAACAGATTTGATTTGCATCAAGCCGCTCAATATACATCTGTTCTGATGCGTCAAACAGTTGATAGCGCAAATCACCTTTATAGCCAACTTCTTCGTACAACTCGCGTTTCAGCGATGATTCAAAATCCTCATCATAATCCATGCCTCCGCCCGGCAAATCCCAGTACGTCCGATTAATTTCTTTAACGACCAATATTTGCCCAGCATCGTTATAGATGAGAGCTTTGAGCGAAATTCGATAGAGGTAATCGTGGCGAGTCACTCCGACTGAATCTTGCGTTACGAGATGCCCGTTGGTGAGTTTTGTCATAGGGACAATTATAACACTTTTAGCCTAAACCCGGCGTAAGTACCGTCTTGCTTATACGCTTCCTCGCCAAGGAAAGCCGGGATAGCTTGCAGCTCATCGTTATAGACAAAGTTTTTAAGATCAGCAATATTTCGCTCTTCCTCGGGCAGGATCTTCCCTGTCATTTTGTAAAAAGTCCGCTCTTGGTTAATTATCTTGCCGTCCAAATATCTCGCTATGTCAGCGCATATTTGCTCGTACAAATCATCGTTCAGGTGCGAATTTGGCACTTCATAAGCCACAAAGTTCGGCGCCACCGTCGTGATATCATTGAGCGGTTCAACTACCAGAATATCTTTTGTGGCGCTAGCATTGATAAAACTCCGCGCCGCTTCGTTATCTCTATCTGCCGTTATCAAGACATCTGGCTGCTCGGCAGTGGTTGTATGAAGATCCAGCACCAACTCTGGCTGCAATAAGCGAATCCGCTCTTCAATTACTTTCGCCCGCTTGCCTTCATAAGTATCCAGATTAAGCCCGTAGCTTCTGTTCAAATCAGACTCGGTATACCGCACATTCTTCACATAAGCGCGCGGATTAGCCATGATGAACTCCATATTCTCCAGCAGCCTAGACCGCTTGGCGAGCATATGAGCCAGCAGATTTGGACCCAATAATTCGTTGCCGTGAGTGGAGATGATTGCGAGTATTTTCATAGTTAGAACCGATCAACCTTCGCAGCCAAAACCAAAGCACTGCCTGGATCAGAGAGCTTAGGGAATCTTTCTTTCAAAGGCGTATTGTCGCCCTTCAGACTGCGGTTAGCGGGATCGTTAACCCCGTATAGTCCATCTTGCCCATACCGACCAATGTGGTAAGCGACTCCGTCTACGAGCTCTGCACCATTCATATTCTCAGCCATTAACGCTAGCTCTTCATCTCTATTCAAAGGAAACGTTCCATTGTAGCGATTTAACAAGCCTACCGTAGATGGATTTCTCGTATAAGCTGTCAGATAATCTGGCTGCTCACTACTAACATAATGAGCCAACAATCGACCACCAAAACCTCGTCCTTGATACTTAGGTTCTATCGCTATACCAACAAGTTCTACAGCCAAACTCCCAATACACGAACTATACAGAGCAAACCCTTTAAGCTCTCCGTTAACATACCCCAGCTGTATTTGGTCGGAATCTAGAACATGGTCTTTTGTATCTTGATACATTTCAGCTTCAGTTTGTTCAAAGCCTAATGAAGCTAAGCGATTCACCCCCCCCCATTTGAGATTCAGTCAAATCGCTTGGTTTAACAGTTAATATTCTCTCCATAATAACTCTCCTTTTAATCTAAACCTAATTTTACATCATAACCACATTTATGCAAGTTATAGAGCTGTATTTAACTCCCCGTAGTCCACTCGCCTCTGCGTCGTCGTATCCCGCTCGCGCACGGTGACGGTGTCGTCCTCCAGCGTCTGGAAGTCGATGACCACGCAGTGCGGTGTACCGATTTCGTCCTGGCGGCGGTAGCGTTTACCGATGTTGCCGTTGTCGTCCCACATCACTCGGCCCGGGTTGGCTTTGGCGAGCTGGGCGTAGACGTCGCGAGCTTTTTCCACCAATTCTGGCTTGTTTTTGAGTAGTGGCGAGACGGCAAATTTAACTGGCGCCAAATGCTCTGGCAGTGCCAAATACACCCGCTTTTCACCGTTCTGCTCGTCCTCGCGGTAGGCACTCGACAGCACCGCCATCAGCGCCCGCTCGACACCAAACGACGGCTCGATGACGTGCGGAACAAATTTTGTGTTCGTTCCCTTGACGGTGTATTCCATGCTCTTGCCGCTGACCCGCTGGATGTTCATTAGGTCAAAATCAGTGCGATACGCGATACCCATCAACTCCTCGCGGCCAATCGGATAATCGTACTCAATGTCAATCGTCTTTTTACTATAGTGCGCCCGATCCTCCGCCGGCACGTCCAGCTCGTGGATGTGCTCTTGTTTAAGACCCAGTTCTGCCAAAAACGCATGCGTCGCCGCCAGCAGCTCATCAAATGCCTCCTGCCAATGCTCAGGGTCGACGAAATATTCAATCTCCATCTGCTCAAACTCGCGAGAGCGGAAGACGAAGTCGCGCGGCGCAATTTCATTACGAAACGCCTTGCCCTGCTGAGCGATACCAAACGGTAGGTTCGGGTAAAAACTATCGACGACGTTTTTGAAATTGGTGAAGATACCTTGGGCGGTTTCTGGGCGGAGGTACGAAATACTGTCCTCGCTCTCAGTCGCGCCAACGTGCGTTTTGAACATCATATTAAACGTCCGTGACTCACTCAGCGGATTACCATCCGGGCTTTTGATGCCGCGCTCGGCAATTACCGCATCCATCTGCTCCATGGTCATGCCATCTACATCAACGCCGTTGTCCTTGAGAATATGATCAGTGCGGTAGCGGCGGTGATTGACCGTATCTTCGCACAGCGGATCGACGAAAGTATCCACATGTCCACTCGCCTGCCAGACTTTCTGATTCATCAGAATCGCCGCATCGACGCCGTATATATCATCACGCTCGTCAACAAACCGGCGCCACCACAAATTCATGATATTACGCTTCAGTTGCACGCCCAGCGGGCCATAGTCCCAGGTGCCAGAAAGACCGCCATACACATCCGACCCCTGATAAATAAAGCCGCGGCGCTTGCACAGGCTAATAATTGCTTCCATTTTTGCTTGACTCACAAGAAGTCTCCTTTCTCCTCTCTGCGTTGGTGAGCGCGAGCACTTAAATCTTTATGTTTTAGTATAACACGCTTTGGTTTTTGATAGCTTCACTGCAATACGGACAATTCAACAACTAAACGCCCGCATGTTGGCGAGCCAATAACCAGCAGCCTGGCAGTATCTGCTCGACCCCGCCAATTTGCGCCACCAGTCGCAACGATTTATTCGCTGCTAAGCGCAAAAACTTAATATGATCAGCAGTAAGCTCTCCTTGTTCGCTTAACCGCAAGCCTCGTTCAATCGAATCGTACATGTAGCGCTTTTGGCGATCAAGCGGCTGGCCAGTAACATCGTTCACTAAACTCAGCTCATAGCCGGTTAGCTCGGCGTAGCGCAAGTAAAACCATACTTGCACCAACTGCAAAGAAACCACATCACCCAAGCCTGCCAGCGTCTCGCTCAGCACTTCAAACCATTCTGGGATATCGACGTCGCGACTAGCGCGTTCAACCAGTTTGATACATTCATAACCAAATTGCAAGCGATCATAATCTTGCAAAATCTGGCGGTAAAAATAATCAAGCCGCGCCTGCGTAATCGTATACAGGCTACCTTTACCGCGACGTAACACTACATCGCTAACCGCAAACAGCTCAATACCGCCCGCCAAGCGGCTTTTCTCGCGCCGTACGCCGCGCGCTATAGCACTACGTTGCCCAAGCGGTGTTAATAGCGTCAAAATGCGATCTGCCTCGCCGTAATTCGTCCGGCGCAGCACTATCGCTTTAGTACGTTCAATAGCAGTCATGCTGTCACCTCTCGCACCGCTTTGGCAATATCATCTGGATGCATTGATACTTTATCTAATAATAATCGCACGCCGTACGGCCGCAACTGCTCGAGAGTGATGTCATTTGCACTTGTTGTACACACGACAACAGGAATACGGCCTAGATCGTCATGCGATTGCAACTCGTGCAGCAGCACTAAACCATTCGGGCCCGGCATGAATAAATCAAGAATAATCGCCGCGGGTCGAAAACTATCTATCAAATCAAGCGCTTCTATGGCATTTGGAGCGCTCTGTACTACCATATCGTTGTGCTCGAGACGCCGCGCAAACAGTTTCGCTAGCCACTCATCATCATCAATTACTAGCACGCGCGTCATAATAGCCTCAGCTGTGTCGACGCTGGTACATCAACATAAAAAGTTGCGCCATCGCGGTGACGGATAACGCCAATTTGCGCGCCAATCGCTAAGGCAAACTCATTAGCAATAAACATGCCCAGCCCGCTGCTACCTGGACGATTATGCAGCGGCAGCGGCTCGCGCAACCCTTGGCGCAACGCCCGCCAAGCTCGCGCTGGAATTGCCGGTCCAAAATCACGCACCCCGATCCGTACCCGCTGATTACTGTCGGTAGCCCGCACCGAGATCGCGACCGACGAATCATCAGCGCTATAGTGTAGTGCGTTATCAGCAAAGTTAGCAACGATTCGCCGCAATAAATCACGATTTGCCACCATTAGTCGCTGACGAGATTTTACCTGGGTCTTTAGAGACTTATTATGAGCATGGTACAGCGGTTGAAGTTCGCTCATCACTTCGTTACAAAGGCCAGCCGCATCAATCGCTTCTAACGTGAATAAGGCGTTTTCTAGGCGGCGAGCTTTAGTTAAATCTGTCGTCAAGCGCAGCGCCCTTTCGGCCGTCAGTGTAATTCGCTGCGCCAAGACAGCTCGCTCAAGCGCCGTATACTCCCCTGCTTCTAACTCAATAGCCAACTGGCGAATCAGAGCAAGCGGCGCTTTCAGCTCGTGCGCCGCCACTGTAAACGACGGTGAATCTGCCCACAAACCAGCCTGCGCCTTACCCTCCTGCATACACCTAGTTTAGCATGCTGCAGCAGGCTGTTCTAGCACAAGCAAAACAGTTATTCGTTGAATTTGAGAGTCTTCAGCAGCTTCTCATAGTCAGCAGTGAAAACGTCGCCGTCAGTACGCATCGTCAGTGTACGATCGCGCATCTTCAACAGTACTGCCGTACCGTAAGTGTCCTTGTCGAAATTACCGACCAGCTTGGTGCCCGTATGCTTACCATCGTTGTAAACGCTCGACTTCAGGTCGCCTCTTTTAATTAACGGATCGTAAGTAGACACAGATTTGTCATAAGTCTTTTGCTCAATCGTTATCCTCAGGGCAATCTTCGACTCTCTGGTAATTGGCGGGATTGTCACTGGGTTCAAATAGGCTTCATATGTCACGCCGCCGCCCTTGCTAATATCGGTTGCCTGATAAGCACTCCAAGTCTTGGGATACTCAAACGTCAAGGCGCCGTAATCTGACGGCCCGTTAAACTGTCGATTCGGCTCTTTCTCGCGCTTTTCAAAGTCGCTCTCTAGCTTCTCGCTATTCTCTTTGACAGCCTGAGCTTTAGCTGTTTCAATCTTCTCGTCGACGTTTTCTTTTTGGTCGAGATATTGCATATATGACCAAATACTAAAACCGCCAAACCCCAGCACCAACACTACCAATACCGCAATAGCGACAATACTGCCAGTGATAGCGCCTTTTTCTGTATGATGCCTACTCTTCATACTTACGATTATACTTTGTCGAGGCTAAATATGCAAAGGTTTAACTTTGCGGCTGCAGCAAATAGAGATTATGCGCGCCCGCGGTCTTGTGCAAAGTAAGCCCAGCTGCCTCGAAACCGTAGCTCAACAACCAAATATCACGTCCAAGGCGGTTAGTTTCATACTGTAAATATTGAACCATCTTGGCAATATCACGACCGTCGCCAAAGAGATAAATGACCGTCGTCTCGTCTGGTAGCGGCGTACGCCAAAAGTTAGCTAGCTGCACCGATACTTTCTCGTCATGCCGCGATAACCAACGTGAAATCAGTACTAGCAGCGGTTGTAGTTCGTAACCAATCGCCCGCGCGCCGCGGCGGCTCGCTTCGCGCAGCACTACGCCGTCGCCCGAGCCAATATCCACCAACATGTCGGTTTTTTTGAGCCGATATAGCTCATCAAAAGCTTTTTGCAAGTCGCGGCGCCGCGACGGCACATACGGCGCGCCCGTGAAAGCCACAAAGCCAAACAGTAGCACCACGGCCGCAATGGCGGCGAAAATCACGCGAATTTTTCCTTGAGGACGGTAATTTTATTGCGCAAGCCGTTCAAATCTTTTTCGATATCGCTAGCTAGTTTCTCGGCTGCTTGATAGCGTTCTATCGCCTGTTCAATATCGAAGTCATCGCTTTCAAACCACGCCACCATCTGGCGTAGCTCTTCAATTTTTTGGTTGATAGTTTTCTCATTTTTGCTTGACATTTTTAACCTCCGCTTTGATAATTATTTTTTCTTCCTCGATATTAATAACTTCGCCTATTTCGGTCGAACCGCGCACAATCGCGTAACCACGCGCCAGCGCCAACTGCGGATTGTACGCTGCCAAAATCCGCTGGAATTGCTTGATCTCGCTCGTTAAGACGTCAGTTCTGCTATCTAGATGTAGCAACGCGCGCTGCCGCAAGCTGTCAATTTCACTATCTAAATCGCTAATCGCTGACTCCGTCCGGTAGGCCATGCCGTCAACCAGCGCTTTTATTTCTTGCAGTAGTTCTCGCCGGTCTGGCACAATAATTTGCGCCGCGTTGCTCGGCGTAGAAGCCCGTACATCGGCAGCCAAGTCCGCCAGTGTCATATCGACTTCGTGCCCAATGCCGACCAATGTCGGCACGCGGCTGGCAGCAATCGCTCTAACCAACAATTCATCGTTAAACGTATTCAAATCGTCAGCACTGCCGCCGCCGCGAATGATCACCAGCACCTCGGGCGGCGTTTGACTCTCGTTAAAACGATTAATTGCCGCAACAATCTGATCAGCCGCCGCCTCGCCTTGCACTTGAACATGCGCTACGTCAATCTGCAAGCCGCCCCAGCGCTCATTTACGATTTTGATAAAGTCCGCGTAGCCTGCCGCCTGCGTGCTACTTATCACGCCGATACGCGCTGGAATTTGCGGCAAACAACGCTTGCGCTCCGCGGCAAATATTCCTTCCTTCTCTAACTTAGTACGCAACAGCTGGAAACTTTTGCGCAAGCTGCCCTCACCTAGCGGACGGTAATTTTGCACCGTCACGCTAAATTTGCCCCACTTCGTCACTTTAGGCTGTGACCGCACCACCAGCTTCATGCCGTCTTCAATCGGTGTTCGCAGTTGATAAACTGGCATAAAGCAACCGACGCTCGCTTCCTCGTCTTTCAAGTCAAAAAACACCCATTTGCCTTGGTTTACTTTGAAGCTGGCGACCTCGCCCTCGATATCAACAGCACTGCACGAAAACTCCAGCACTTGATTAATCAGCTCGACGAAACCGCTAACGCCGAACCTTGGAATCGGATTTTCGTCCATATTTCACTATTGTTAGCTGGTAAAATACATAGCCTAGCAGCAGCGCCGTCAGCAGTACAATTACCCGATAAAGTACAATCGCTGCAATCGACTGGCCACTACCTATACCTGATAAAGCCAAAACACTAACCATGATTGCCTCGTAGGCGCCCGTTCCGCCTGGCGTTACCACAATGAATCCAGCAATCGTCGCTATGCCATAAGCAATCAAAATCGACGCCGGGTTGACACTCATTCCCAGCGCCTGAAAAGTAATCCAGATCGGCGCAATTTCGGTAGCGGTAAATAACATCGCCCACAAAAACGGCTTCAGCAACACGCGCTTATCGCGCTTTAGCTCGTTAAAATCGTCGTGCATATCATAGAAAAACTTCTCTATCGACTCCCGCTTCAATACCACCTGCGGCCGCCGCGCAAAAAATGACGCCGTACCGTTAGTTATCATCGTAATCCTCTTGGCTAATTTTTTCATCCGGTGGACGCTATTCAAAAAGTACGCGCCCAGCAGCGTCGCCATCACCAGCAAAAATACCAGCGTTGAGCTCATCAAAATTATCCAGCGGTTAACACGGCCGTCAATCGTCACCATCAAAACAGAAACTACCAAAAAGACCACAATCGCCATAAAACCCACCACATAACGCACAAATTGCGCCATCGTCGCCCGCCCGATTGGCACACCGTACTTGCCTAAACGCCAGTTAGCATACGAAATACCACTGACACCGCCGCTAGGAAAAGCATGATTAACAAAATTTAACTCTAGCGATATGCGTGCCAGAGTTGCCGGATTAATATTCTTCACGAAGCCTTTCTGACGCAAATACGAAAAAATCATCTCGCCAGTCGCCAAATATCCGGCCGCAATAATTGGCAGCATCCACACAAGCTTACCAAGGTTAATTTTACCTAGCAGACCCCAAGCATATACCAGTTCGCTTCTAGCTAGAAAAAGTATCAAAGCAATCAACAGCAACGTGGCAATACTCAACCACAATCGAAAAGACAGTCTCCTTTTCATACAATCTAGTATACTATATTTATGCATATCACAATACTTGGCCGCCAGCCAGCACTTGGAGTAGCCGAGCTAGAACAGCTCTACGGTGCTGACAATGTCCGATGGTTTTCGCAGCAAACAGCGCTTGTAGATTCGCCTAATTTTGACTTCGAGACCCTCGGCGGCAGCCAAAAAGCCGGCCGGGTCGTTCTCGAGCTCGACCGCGGCAATTGGCTAACCGCCAGCCGCCAAATCGTTCAGCACTACGCCGCCAAATGGCGCGCCAGCGAGCATAAAATAACTCTTGGTATCAGCGCTTACGGCTTCAAAATCTCGCCGCGCGATGTCCAAAAAACCGGCTTGCTCATCAAGAAAAAATTACGCGACAGCGGCACTAGCTTACGCCTTATCCCGAACCCAGAAATCGCCCTTAACACCGCTACTAGCCATCATAACAAGCTTGGGCTATCGCCGACGAAAGTTGAACTGCTAGTCGTCCGAGCGCCAAATAATCGCCTCATTATCGCTGAAAGCGTCGGCGCCCAGAACATCACCGCACTGGCTGCCCGCGACCAAGCTCGCCCGCGCACCGATGCTTTCGTCGGTATGCTGCCGCCGAAATTAGCGCGGATGATGATAAATCTATCTGGCGAGACGAAACCTGGCCGCCTCTGGGACCCTTTTTGCGGTACTGGCACCGTTCTCCAAGAAGCGCGGCTCAAAGGAATAGACGTCTACGGTAGCGACCTGAGCCAAAAAATGGTCGATTACGCCACAGAAAACATGCAGTGGCTCGATAATAAATACCAAATCAACCCTCAGTGGCAGATATTTCAAGCTGACGCTACCACTGTCAAGCTCAACGCCGCGCAAAAATCCGAAATCACCCGCATCGTCTGCGAGGCCTACCTCGGCCAACCCTTCTCGGCCCCGCCAAAGCCTGCCAAGCTCACCGCAGTCCGCGGTAATTGCAATCATATCATCAGCCAATTTTTAGCAAACATCCGCCCGCAAATCAATCCGAGTACAACGCTAGTCGTCGCCGTGCCCGCCTGGCGCGACCATAGTGGTAAATTTACACATTTACCGCTTATTGATCAGTTAGCAGATTTAGGCTACCAACGCCTACATCTAAACTTAGTCAGCGACGACCAGCTGCTCTACTACCGCGAAAACCAGGTAGTAGCACGAGAGATTTTGCTACTTAAACCTCTCGATGAAAATTAAAAGCAGCCCGCTCACCAAGCCCGCGCCTGTTTCATTATTCATTCTCAGAAGCTTGACATTTCCGATAGCTTCGCGTACAATAGCATAGATTGTCTTATATTAAATTAAAGGAGTTTTATGTCACACGTTAAAGCTGGCGGTTCGAGCGATAATACCCACAAAAGTGCTGGTAGGCGCAATGGCGTCAAGCGTTTCGGCGGGCAAAAAGTCAACCAGGGCGAGGTGCTGGTTCGCCAGACTGGCAGTACCAAAGTTGCTGGCCCAGGTACTTACATCAGCCGCAACTACACTATTCACGCAGCCAAGAGCGGCACCGTAGTTTTCAAACATATCAAGAAGCCATCGTTCACTGGCAATACTCACCCGCGAACTCAAGTTTGCGTTGAATAAGCTAGATTCACACTAGGTGTGCTACCTTGGCTAGCGAGATACCACTACTAGCCTTGTTCTTTGTTTTCTTGGCGCTCTACTAATACGTTCATAAATCTTTGCAGTTCTGTGATACTATCTCTTAGTTTCGTCGCATACGGTAAGTAATCTTCGTTACTATGTCCATAACGGCCTTGCTTGGCGACGGCGTTATTCAGTACTGTCAGAGCACGCTTAATCTCGCCTATCCTATCGCCCAGGCGAAGCGGCAAACCGCTTCTAGCTTTCTCAACAACACCGTCCAACCTATTAAGCATCATTGAGACGCCCGACGCAAATTCTTGCAAATTATTATTAGAGGATAGCGGTATCTCTGATCTCTTTAAAGTTCTAACTATTCTTTCTGCGGCATCTGACATATTCCTTATACAAATGCGCGTATCGTCTGCTTCCGCCAACGCTTTTAACGCCTCAGAAGCGCTAAGAGACTGTTTATCGGCCGATAACTCATCTGGGCTGTCATCTTGCTCATTTGAGCTTCCCGATTCTTCTTGATCTTCTGGTGCGGGAGGTTCGCTTTCAGTATCGGCAACAGACGGATCTCTGTCTGAATCAGTCTCTTCAATAATTCCGCCTCTAAGCGCAGCCAGCACTTCTTCGCGGGCTTGCGACCTTGGGACTGGTTTGTTAGCTCCGGTCGTTGCGCCTCTTAATGCAGCTAATACATCCTCGCGGGTTGATGGCTTCGGCTCTGCTTTCGTCGGATCCAGCTTGCCAGCCTCTCTTAGCGCAGCGCGCAATCTTTTACGCTCATCAGTTGGCGGCTTTGGCTGCTCTGTCGGCTGATTATTGCTCTGCGGTAATTGCGCCTCCCAAGCATCGAGGGCGTCTTCAGCCGGCGGCAAACCATGATTTTCCTCGCTATCAGGATTTATCGTTGTACTGAAATCACCTTGATCAACGCGCATCCAGGTAGCGCGCCTACTACCATCACCATTGTCATCACCATTGTCATCACCATTGTCATCATCACTACCGTCCTCTGTATTAATAAGTAAGTAGGCAGGAGTATCTGGATATAATCGGGACCTTAGAAAAGCTATTCTAGCTCTATCAATTGCTCTATCGCTATCTCCAGATTCATCAGACCGTCTACCAGTAGCTAATCTACCCAATCCAACGCTTACTTTACTCAATAGCTCCAACCTAGCCTTTTCTTCAGAAGTGCCTAGTCTCTCAGCGCTTGGGAGCTCGCTACTCGGCACTGGATAGCCAATTATTATAGGTTTTTTAGGCGATTCACCGCTTGGTGCTGTACTTTTTGATGTATGTGTTCCTGGCATATACTACTATTATATCAAAACATAAGCGAAATGTCAACTACAACGCCACAAATAAACAGATTAAGCAATTCTACAAACGGCTACTTGCTCATGCCTAGGTGGTAGCGCACGCGCTCGACGACATCGCCGATAACTACTTGCGATTTTACTAAATAATCGTCAACACCGAGTTGCTCGGCGCGCTCTTTGTCTTTGGGCTGGCTAAGCGCTGTCAGCATGATCACTCGGATGTTAGTAGTCTCCGGCGTATTACGCAAAATATCCAAAACGTCAAAACCGCTAATTTTCGGCATCATAACGTCCAGCAAAATCAAGTCAGGATGCTCAGACACTGCCAACGACAGCGCATCCTCGCCATTATTTGCTTCACAGACGTCAAAACCCTCCAGTTCAAGGCGCGACCGATATACTGATGCTAGCGCAGTATCATCCTCTACTAGCAAAATCTTACGTTTGCGTGTATCCATAGTTTATATAGTATACCAGCCTGGCGATAAGCACAAGGGCTATGACGCTAATTCTTTAGCGCGCACCATTTGCGGGTCACGCCCAGCGTTATTATCATCCGAGCTCATCTTGACCGTCTGGTTTGGCTGGATGCCTTCTTTGGTGATGTTTCTGTCTTGCGGTGTATACCAGCGGGCCACTGTCACCTTGAGGATACGATCGTCGGATAGGTTGATCACCTTTTGCACCGTACCCTTGCCAAAGGTTTTTTCACCGACCAAGATGGCTGCTTGATAATCTTTCAGCGCACCAGCCACAATCTCACTAGCACTGGCTGAGCTGCCATTGACGAGGACAATGGTTTTCTTGCCTTTAAGTGTCGGATTACCCGAAGCTTTAACTGTCTCAGTCACCTGCCCGCGGCTTTTCTCGGTAACGACTGTCTTGCCACTATCTAGCCACAAACTCGCCACTTCTTGCGCCGCCGTCAAATAGCCGCCGCCGTTGTTACGCAAATCAACAATAACGCTTTTAACACCTTTGTCAATGAATTCTTTAGCGGCTTTGCGGGCTAGCGAACCAGTATTATCGTCAAAGCGCGAGATCGTCAAGACACCAATATCGTCGCTAACCGACCAACGGACGCTAGGATCGCTAATTTGGGCCCGCGTAATCGAAAAATCTAGCGATTCGCTACCGCGGCGCATAGTTAGCTTGACGGTCGTGCCCGCTTCGCCAGTAACCTTATCAGCCACGCCGCTAGCCGTCTCGCCTGCTACTGATGTACCGTTCACAGCCACAAAGATATCACCCGTTTTAAGGCCGGCTTTCTTGGCTGGAGAGTCATCGAGAACTCGCAGTACCGTCGGCTGCAAATTACGCACGCCGATTTCGGCGCCAATGCCAGAAACTTCGCCGTTTAGGCTTTTGTTAAATTCTGCCGCTTCTTCCTTATCTAGAAATGTCGTGTAGTCGTCGCCGACCGCTTTGACCATGCCGCGAGCCGCCCCGTCCGACAGCTTATTAGCATCCAAATCACCGTCATAATTCGCCGCTAGTTGACGATAAGCTTCTTTCATCACCTCGGTGTCGAGCGGCTGCTTAGCCACCTTGATGCCAAAAATCGGCGCTGCTATCTGATAGATTTCTTCGCTGCGCGTACCAGCCGCAAACGATACGATTATCGCCAAGACCAACGACGCCAAGAAAACACCCTGTGAAACCTTCCGCTGCCGAGGCTTCCGCCCCTTATTTTCAACTCCCTGTTCGTTTGCCATAATCATAATTATAGCGCACTCTGGCTGAGTACGCTATAATTTACTGATTATTATATTGATCTCGCTAGAAATATATATAAGTTAGCCCAGCACTTGAACGCGTGTAGTAGTGATAGCGGCCCCAGCCTAAACCGTCGATATTATTGTTGTAGTCACTAACAGTAATCGTACCATCGCCATTAACTGCTTCGACATACATAGCGTGACCATAAGCACCAACATACTGAATAGCTACCGAGCCAGCTTTTGGCGTTGGGCCGTTTGCAATACCATAGCGAGACGTTGTGCTCGGCCACTGATTAGCGTTACCTGCCCCGCCAAAATGCGGTACGTAACGGCCAGTACTAGCTACTTTCCAGGCGGTGTAGCTGACGCATTCGCGGTTATAGAGACCCCAGTTATCAACGATCGTATCTTGCTCGGCATTAGCCCAAACCGACGGATATCCGCCGCCGCTAGCCGAGCCCGTACCAATATTAGTAGAGCCTGAAGCACGGGCAGCTGCAGCCATAGCGGCAGCCTGTTGAGCGCGGACACTGCTGATTTCGCTGTTACGCTTGGCGACCAGGTTATTGTATGCTGATTCTTCGCCGCGAGTGTCCGAGACCAGTTTGGCTTGTTCGGCCTCTTTGGCGGCCATCGCGGCTTTTTGCGACTTCTGATCGCGTAGTACGTTCTCAACTTGCTTTTTCTGCTTTTCGAGCTGCGCTTTGAGCGATTTAATCTGCTTGATCTTGGTACTCAGATTATCCTGCATTGACGAGCGGTATTCTTGCTTGTCAACGTAATCGCCGATGTTTTTGCTGCTAGCCAGCATCTCGAGCGGCGAGATTGAGCTATCAACGTACATATCGGCAACAATTTCGCCAAGAGCTTCTTTGTTAATCTCGATTTTCTTTTCGGTAGCAGCGATATCTTTCTCAAGCTTATCGCGCTTAGCTTGGCTAGTATTAATTTGCGCTTGGATTTCATTTTTTTGCTTGGTTAATACATCAAGCTGCGCTTGCAGCGTTGACGCCAGCGCACCAAGCGTCGCCGCCTGCTGCTGATATGAATCAGCTTCTGATTGAAGTTTTTTGACCTGTTCGTCGTACTGGTCGGCCAACACGTTTTGCGCGAAGGCAACCGGTATACTTGCGCTCATCAAAACAGCTGCTGCGACGATTGACGACTTCGCAACGTGCCGCCTTGACGAAACTGGTGTGGTGGACCTATGTTTCATACCTCTAGCGTAACAAAGCATTACCGCTTTGTCAATAAAGCTACGTCGAATAAGCACCTCCTTTCGTAAATTACTCTACAATTTGAGATAACGGCGAGTGGCCAGTGTCGAGGAAATAATCCCAATCAACGAGCCTAACAACATCATACTTAGCAAGACCAGCAGCAAATTATTTACCAGAAAGTGCGATGTAGCTACAGCAGCAATTCCATAAGCCTGTAATTTGCCAGAAATCGTCGCGAAAACCCCTACCCCTATAGCGGTCGCTACAACCGCAGCAATACAACCATACACCATTGCCTCTACCAAAAACGGGCCGCGGATAAAGCTTTTGTCAGCACCGATAAGCTTCATCATCTCGATCTCGCTTTTACGGTTGAATATTGCCATTCTAATGGTATTAAAAACAATCAACGAAGATATTACGACGAAGAGAACGCTCGCTGCCAAACCGGCCCGCTGCGCAAAATCTGTCCAGCGGCCGATATTTTCGATAGCGTCGCGCCGGTCGCCAGCAAACGACGGTTCGCGATCCGAGTCAATATATTTTTTTAGCTCAGAACTTTCTTTGACAAATCTATCAAGCTCAGTCGTATTATTAATATCATGTAGGTTTACTCGAATTGTCGCTGGCATTTTATTGATAGCCTGATTAAGTGCTTCCTGGATATCTCGATCAGATTTGTTGTCTTTAGCACTTTGCTGGCGCGCCCTATCCGAAGAGATAAACTCGACCTTTTCAACATTCGACAGCTTGCGCAAATCAGCCATAATCGGCTTAGCTTGCTCTTCGGTGGTACCCGTTTTGAGATAAATTGACATATCGACTTTTTTACTCAGCTCTGTTACCGAATCTGCCAAAATATTACGCGCCACCACCGTAGTAAAGATAATCAGCAACGTAATCGTCATCACCGCGGTAGCCGCAATGGTTAGCCAGGCGTTACGAGTGAAATTATTGACGCCGTAGCGGCACATTCGCACGAAAGTCAGCCATTTGCGCTGGCGGCTGCGCCTTTGTCTGGTCAAAGCGCGAGCACCAGTATTTTTTTTGTCCTCGCGGCGGCTTTTCTTTTTGGCAGCCGCTGTCTTGACTTTGTCTCGTCTCATTGCCGGTAGCTCCCTTGCGCTTGGTCGCTAGTAATCTTGCCGTGGTCAACAGTGATAACGCGGCGCTTCAACCTATTGACAATCTCGACATTATGTGTTGTAAGTATAACAGTCGTGCCATACCGGTTAATCTTCTCAAGCAGGCGGACAATATCCCAACTATGCTTCGGATCGAGATTACCCGTTGGCTCGTCAGCGATTAGAATTTTTGGCTGGCGCACTACTGCCCGAGCAATCGCCACGCGCTGGCGCTCGCCACCTGATAATTGGTGCGGGAACTGCTTTTCCTTACCCTTTAGACCCACCAGGTCAATCACTTTTGGTACAGTATTTTTAATTTCGCGGTTAGTCATGCCGGCAATTTCTAGCGCAAAAGCCACATTTTCGAACACTGTCCGGTTCGGTAGTAACTTAAAATCCTGAAAAACTACGCCAATTTTGCGGCGCAGCAACGGGATATGCTTGTCCTTGAGTTGGTCGTAATCAATACCGCCAACGACAATCTTGCCGCTAGTCGGCTTTTCTTCGCGCGTCAATAATTTGAGCAAGGTCGATTTACCAGCTCCGCTCGTCCCAACGATGATCACAAACTCATTCGGCTCAACATGCAGATTAACACGGTCAAGCGCTGGCTTGCTACCCTTACCGTACACCTTAGTCACTCTATCTAACAGAATCATCACTACCTATTGTAGCATAAGCTAGTTTATAGCGATAGCCAGCTACTCGGTCGCCGCTTGCTGCTCGAGATATGCTTCAATAAAGCCGTCAATGTCGCCATCTAGCACGCCGCGGGCGTTGTGAGTTTCAAACTTGGTTCGCGTGTCCTTGACCAGAGTATAAGGATGAAGTACGTAATTGCGAATTTGCGCGCCCCAACTAGCCGACTCGCCTGCCCGCAGATCAGCTAGCGTTTCGGCGCGCTGCTCGAGCTGCATTTGCGCTAAGCGGCTTTTGAGGATTTTCAGCGCGGTTTCTTTGTTTTGGAGCTGGCTGCGCTCGTTTTGGATCGCCACCACCGTACCTGTCGGCAAGTGAGTGACGCGCACTGCGGAATCAGTCGTATTAACCCCTTGCCCGCCGTTGCCGCCGCTACGATAAATATCAATTCGCAAATCTTTGTCGTCGATTTCGACCTCGCCTGGCGCGTCCATTTCCGGCATGATTTCGACCAGTGCAAAACTAGTCTGCCGCAAATTATCAGCGTTAAACGGACTGAGCCGCACCAGCCGGTGCACCCCATGCTCACTACGCAATTTACCGTAAGCAAAAGCACCGCGGATAATGTATGTCGCATTCTTGATACCAGCTTCTTCGCCTGTCGAACGCTCGACTAGCTCGGTTTGCATATCATGCTTTTCAGCCCAGCGCAGATACATTCGCTCTAGCATCTCTGCCCAATCCTGCGCATCCGTACCGCCAGCGCCAGCACTCAATTTGAGAATCGCCGCTCGATTATCGTATTCGCCTGAGAACAACAAATCTTTGCGGCGCTCCTGGTATTCTGCTTCGAGAGCTGCTAACTGCTCGGTGAATTCTGTCAGCATCGAATCGTCGCCTAAATCCATTAGTTCAACAATGTCCGAGATTTGCAAACGTAAAATCTGCCACGGCTCAATTTGCGAACGCAAGCTCGCCGCCTGCCGCGTCAGCATCTGCGCCCGCTCGACATTCGCCCAGACATTCGAATCAGCCAGCTGCTCATCAAGTACTGCCAGTTCTTCAGCGCGAGCGTCAATATGTAAAGCTTGGCAAGCGCTAGCCACGCGAGCACGGAGATCTTCAGCTTGTTTTCGTAACGGCTGCATAGAACCTAGGCAGCAGTCTCGTCTTGATTTTGGCTGGTGTCATCTGATTTGCGGCGAGTTGATTTCTTGGTAGAGGTTGACTCTACGGTTGTCGGCTCGGTAGCAGGTTCTGATTCAGCGGGTTCAGAGACATTAGATTGAGCAGCAGCTGGCGCAATGCTCTGCGGCTGATTTTGCGGCTCAACGACGCCCTTCCAATAGTCAATCTGGCTCAACCGGCGTACCAGAAACGGATGATCGCTGAATGTCTGTGCAAAATGATTCATCGGACGCTCGGCCGTGTACTGCATCCACTGTCGCGCCACTTCGTTCATACTGTCTGCCGCATCAGGTCCGACATGCACCTTGATCAGCGATTTCTTGACTAATTCGCTATCGCCCAAATACATCAAGGCTAGACGATCGGCGGTTAGCTCGGCGCGGCGATGCCAGAATCCAGAAATCCAACTACCCAATACGCTGATAATCGGAATCGACAAAAACGGCATCAAATACACGTTAGCGTTAGCATGGCGGTATTTGATATGTGCCATTTCATGTACGACAATCACTTTTAGCTCATCCTTGGTCAAGTAGCGAATCGATCCAGAATGCAGCACGATAGAATATGGCCTAGCAAAACCAAAAGCATAAGCATTCATCACTGGATTCTGGGTGATGAAAATTTCGACTTGCGGCATCTCTAGATCAGCCGATACCTGGTTAGCCCAATCGCGCAACCACGCGTAAGCGCTATACTCAACTTGCAAGGCATTACCCAGCATTTGCTGGCGCATCATCCGCACCATGAACATGCCAATACCCAGCAGCATACCCAATCCCATAATCATAAAAACTATCGCCAGCAATACAGCAATCACGCCATCGCTGAACGATAACTCAACGTGGTGCCCAGCATTGTCTGTTGACATTTCCTGGAATGTTGTATAGATAAAATAGCTAGCCGCAAAGAAACAAAAGATAATGATAGTTATTGTCAGAACGACATTATCTTGCGCATTGCGAGCCCGCGCTACGGCAAGCTGGCCTTTGGTTTGCGCCTGCGATTGCGGCGGCTGCTGATACTGTTGGTATTGCTGGTACGGCTGTTGATCCATAAACCCTCCGATTAGATACTATCTCAAGACTCGCGCCTATTCCTGCTTATTATAGCAGTATTAACAGCAATAAGCAGCAATTTCGGCGTTTCAAATTCTGCCAAAACTGCGAGCTCTGGCATTGTCGTAGATATCGTTACGGCGATTTTGCTATACTTTTTGTATGAAGATCGGCATATTTGATACGGGAACTGGCGGCAAATTAGTAGCAAAGAGGCTGAAAAAATTACTGCCGCAGCATTTGTACATCACGGCGATCGACCGCGAGCACGCGCCGTACGGCAATCGTTCACCGGAAGAGATTATTACGCTAACCGATGCCGCCATCCAGCCGCTGCTATCATGCGACATTATTGTTCTGGCATGCAATACCGCCACGACCAACGCGATTAGCTCGCTGCGACAACGTTACCCAGACGTATACTTTATGGGCTTTGAACCGATGATCAAATCAGCCGCCGCCCTGACCAAATCACATCATATCACCCTGCTGGCGACAAACGCCACCAAACACAGCCAGCGTCTGCGCGCGCTTATCAGTGAATATGCTACTGGCGTTCGTATCGACACGCCAGACACTCACGCGTGGGCGCAGATGATCGATCAAGGTTTGGCCGACGATATTATACTTGATGAAGTATCGACCAGTGTTGCGGACGGTAGCGATGTTATTGTTCTAGGCTGCACGCATTATCTGGCGCTTAAGAGGCGGCTACAACGCCTTTTCCCGCGATGCCGCATTCTTGAACCTACTGCAATTATTGCCAAGCGGATTAGCGATTTTGCTAAGTTAGCTTAGCTATCTAGCCCCCGCTAGCAATACTAGAATTTACCGTATATTGGCATATAACGGCACTAAAGCTTCTCCACCGCCGCTACGAACTGCTCGCCGCGGTCATTGTAGCTCTTAAACATATCAAAGCTAGCGGCGGCTGGACTGAGAATCACTACGTCGCCAGATTGTGCTTGATTGGCTGCCGTTTCGACGACCATTGGCATCGTCGCCATTTCTAATTGCACAATTTGGCAAGAGACGTTTTCTTTGCGCAGAATTTCAGCAATTTCACTAGCATTAGCGCCGTTGACAATCACCGCTCGCATTTGCTGCCTGGCGATTTCCTGCGCCAATTCCGTATAGTCCGCACCCTTGTCAGAGCCACCCAAAATCAAAATTTTTGGCTCCGTGAAAGCTTTTAACGCGGCAATGGCGCTACCGGGCGTGGTCGAAATACTATCATCGTAATATTTCACGCCGTTTTTCTCAGCGACAAATTTCAAACGGTGCGGCAGACCTGTGAAACTCTCCAATCCAGCAGCAAATTGCTCATCAGTCACTGCAATAGGCAATTCTGTCACCGCGCTCATTGCTGCGCAGGCGTTCTCGAGGTTGTGCGCGCCCGGCAACCGTAAATGATCGGTGCTGCAAATCTGCCGATTTTGCACGCAAAAGTAACCGTCCCGAACATAAACTTGATCATCGTCAGGAATAGCGTAGCGCTGCGCGAAATCTAGCGCATCATCTCCGCAACATTCACACATTGCATGACCTTGCCTATCTAATAGCCCGTCAAATGGCATAGCAGCCACTTCCTGTGAATATTTATTCGTTGGGTGATATAAACAAACATCGCCAAGACGCTGGTGGCGGCGAATATTTTTCTTGGCATTAAGATAGTCGGCGAAATCCGTATGGACATTCAGATGATCCGGCTCAATCATCAGCACTACCGCAATATGCGGCGACTTTTCTAGATCCCACAGTTGAAAGCTGGACAATTCGTAAACGACGATGTCGGTTTTTTTAATCTTCGGCAAGACATCCAGCGCTGGCACGCCGATGTTGCCGACCAAATGCACCGTTTGTCCGGCTTGCCGCAAGATCGAGGCAATCGAACTGCACGTCGTCCCCTTGCCTTTGGTGCCGGTCACGCCGATAATCGGCGCTGGACACTTGTCAAAAAACTCGTTAGTCGCCGACCAAATCTTGCCGCTGGTTTTGATATTGCGCGGCGGCAAACTAGCTGTCCGCACCACCAAATCAGTGTCGCCCAGCTGTTCGCTGAAGACGTTTTTGCCAGAAATCAACCTAACGCCACTCGGAATAGCCGGCAGTTTATCCGCCGGACGTTCATCAGCCACCACAAACTCCGCGTCAGGAAATTTCTGCTGGAAATATACCAGATTTGATATACCTTCCACACCGTAACCCGCGATGATAATCTTCATAACGACTATTATAGCACGCGCCTTCATCGCTATAATATCAATACTTTATGCTTTAGCTTGGTAACAAGATTGTTTATTGATATAATTATAGTAACCTTTCGCTCCGACCAGCGAGAGGTAGAACGTTTCCGTTTTTTATTCCTACTTGATAGGAGCGTGCCACCTCATGGGGTTGTTTCTGCTTTTTTGGGCTGTAATCGCTACGATTGCAGGCTTTATGGCCGGTGGTATACTGGCATGTCTGATTGATGACGCATTCAAAAACAAGATGAAGGTCAGTGCTATCATAGCTCTGACCTTAGTGATAATGGTCTTGTTGTATGCTGCCGCTAACACGGCTGTGTATAACATGATGCCATCAAACAAAGACAGAGTAGCGAGGTTTGCCGAGGCAGCCTCGCTGTACGGGTTCTCTAGCGGGTCTGAGTACCCACTGGAAATCGGCGCTCGCTCGATTTCTGCCACAGGGGAAACTTCCGTTAGTGGCGGTATTTTTTCTATTAGCGCCTATACCAAGATGCAGGCAGGCGCCAGTATTTTGGTTGATTATCGGCACGGGGACGGCACTCACGAAGTGCTGGAGATTCCCCTGTCAGTCATCAGGTTTAACATCATCGGCGACGGCGAAATGTCGTCGATGGTGATAAACCTCACTAATCTCCCAGGTGCCGAGGGGTATGTCGCAAAGGACACCCTCGGTGACTGCCACCCCAGTATCCAGTGGGGTTGGTGGCTGAGAGATTGCGCGACTATTAAAAACACCCAGGTCACCTCGACAATAGGTGACGAGGGGCTGGCAGGCCTTTTCCAGAAGGCCCTTTCCAGTAACCCTGGAAAGTTCGTGACGATTAGTGTCACGAGAGACGAGTATAACCAGATCCTCGGCTCCGCTGGTAGCGCCACAGAGACGGAGACGCCAACTCCGTCGCCCGCCCAACGTTGAGCAAGTAAAATGCTCCGCTGGGTCGGCGGCGGAGCATTTTACTTTTGATTGAAATTATTATTCTAAAACAGCTTTTCTAGCTTATCATTTAGCCGCGTCAGCGATTTCTGGTCGCTAGCGCTGACACCAGCCAGCACCCAGGTGTCTGCACCGATGAATTCGCGCGCCGTCGCAATCATCCGTTCGCGAGTGATGTTGCGAATTGCCTCGGGCACGCGCTCGTAATCCTTGACAAAACCGTCGCCAAAATAGCGTCCGCTATAGAAATTGCTAATCTGCGCGACTGTCTGCGCCCCCATTTGATGACGGCCGAGCGCGTAAGATTGCGCCGCCGCCAGTTCTTTCTCGCTAATCTGGCCATCCAGCACTGCTTTCACTTCGCGGGCAATAATATCAAATAGCCGATCCGCCGTTTCGACATTGACCTGCCCGCCAAAATCCCAGCTACTATCATAAAAACCGGCGCTAGCTTCGCTAAACATGCCATAAGCCAAACCCTTTTTGCGGGCCGCACCGAAGATACGCGAGTGCATCGTGCCGGTCAAGATATGATTCAAACACGACATTGCCTCTAGCTCAGCGTCATTGATTTCGCGCGGCAGCGACATGCTCCAACCAAAAGTCAAATTAGTCGCTTCTTTACGCTTGATAAGGGTCGGAGCAGCCTTTTTCAAAACATCACGCGGCACTGTGAAACGTTCGCCGCGCGGCAATTCCCAGCCCTCAAGCATACTTTTAATCTGCTCGCGCCGGCCGTCGAGCTTGCCCGCAATCACAAAACGCATATTGTCGGAAGTGTGGGTTTTACGATGATGACGCTGAATATCCTCGAGCTTGATATTATCAATCGTTCGCAAACGCTGCCAAAAGGTATAAACATCCTCGCCCAGCAGCTGCTGGACTTTCGGCCAGAGCACGCGGCCGTGATTGTTCAAATATCCCGTTAGTTCGCTGCGGACATTGCCCTTTTCGGCCTCTAGCGATTCTTGCTGAAAGCGCGGCTGGCAAATCGCCACTTGCTGCAATTCAAGAATTCTATCCCATTCGAAATCAGCGCAGTCAGCCACATACACCATTGATAAGTCGCTTGTCCATGCATTATGGTACGCGCCATTTTTGGTGAATTCCGCTTCGTAAGCGTGCTCGCTTGAGAACTTAGCATTAGCACCAAACGACATATGCTCCATCACGTGAGCGGTTTCATAAATATTTTTGCGTCCAACATAGCGGTTACCAGCACGGAATTGAAATTGGAAGCTCATCACCGTCGCGCCAGGCACGTCAATAAGTAGCCCACGCGAACCATTGTCGAGCCGTACTTCTGTTACTGTGTGTTTCATCTAGCGGCTCTTTTTTCGATTCTGGCGTTTGGCCTTTTTCTTTTTGCGGGCAACGTTGCGCCTATGATTAGTTTCGGCGGTCGAGGCGGCTCTTTTTATTGAACCGTCGAAATCGTGATCGCGATTCTCTTCGCCGCCGGTGATTTCGTTGACACCATGCTCGACCGAGGTCTCAGCAAGCTTTGTCAATTCCGTTTGGTGATCATCGTCAATTGATTCGCGGCTAATAGCGTCGGTGGCGCGCACATGATAAATAGCACGCAAAACTTCCTCGCGCAATGTCGCTTGTAAGCTATCAAACAGCTTCTGCGACTCACTGCGGTATTCAACCAGCGGGTCGCGCTGGCCGACGCTGCGCCAGTGAATACCTTCGCGCAAATGCTGCATATTTTCGAGATGCTGCATCCACAGCGTATCAAGTACTTGCAGATAAACTTCGCGCTCAACCCCGCGGATTAGATCGTCGCCGAGCTCTCTTTCTTTGGCTGTATACATTTTTTGTGCAGCAGCTAACGCTTTATCGCGGCGCTGACTATCTTTTTTGATCGCGCCAATTTTTTCAATTTCGTCGGTCTCTAGCGGGATAATCTCTGCAAATTCTTCGACAAATTTTGGATTATTCTTGGCCGGCACCTCTGTTAATTTATTAACCATCGCCCGCAGCAAACGCTGAATCTCCGGCTTTATATTGTCGCCTTCGAGGATTTTGCGACGCACCGTGTAAACAACTTTGCGATGGCGATTAATAACATTATCGTACTGAACAACATTTTTACGCGTATCGAAGTTATAGCCTTCGACTCGCTTCTGCGCTGCTTCCAATGTCTTGCTGACGGCACGATTCTGGATTGCCGTTTCCTCATCGACACCTAAACGTTCTAACACATTAGCAATCCGCTCGCCCTGAAAGATACGCATCAAATCGTCCTCGGTCGAAACATAAAACTGCGTATCGCCCGGGTCTCCCTGCCGGCCGCCGCGGCCGCGCAGCTGATTGTCAATTCGGCGCGATTCGTGGCGCTCTGAACCAATGACCACTAGACCACCCAGTTCTTTGACGCCCGGCCCGAGTTTGATGTCGGTACCGCGGCCAGCAATGTTAGTCGCTAAAGTGATCGCGCCCTTTTCGCCAGCATGCGAGATAATCTCTGCTTCGCGCTCGTTGTTCTTGGCATTTAGAATTTCGTACTTAATACCTTCACTATCCAAATATTTGGCGATCATTTCGTTTTTAGCGATTGAACCGGAGCCAACCAACACCGGACGGCCTTCATCGTGATACTCTTTGATCGCTTGAGCTACTGCTTTCAGTTTGCCTTTCTCGGTCTTGTAGATCAAGTCCTGATGGTCCTGGCGAGTAATTGGCTTGTTCGGCGGCACCACCACTACGTCAAGCGAATAAATTTGTTGAAACTCTTCAGCCTCAGTGAAAGCAGTACCAGTCATGCCGCTAAGTTTTTTGTACAAACGGAAGTAATTCTGGAAAGAAATCGTCGCTAGCGTCATGCTTTCCTGCAGCACTGGTACTCCTTCTTTGGCTTCAATCGCCTGGTGCAAACCCTCGCTATAACGGTTGCCTTGCTTGAGCCGGCCAGTGTGCTCATCAACGATTATCACCTCGCCGTCGTTCGTCACTACGTAATCTTTGTCGCGCTTGAACAATGTCTGAGCTCGCAAGGCTTGATCCATATGGTAAACGCTGCGTACATACTCTGGCGTGTATAAGTTTTTTATACCCAGCATTTTTTGGACTTTCTCGACGCCTTCGTCAGTAAGAGCTACCTGCTTGCGCTTCTCTTCTAAGGTATAATCCTCTGGCGTCAACTTCGCTGCAATCTTGGCAAATTGATAATAGCTATCAGGATTTTCAGCGGCCGGCGCGCTAATAATCAGCGGCGTCCGCGCCTCATCGATTAAAATCGAGTCCACCTCGTCGACAATCGCAAAATTCAAATCGCGCTGGCGCACCAGCTCGATATCGTTAACCATGTTGTCGCGCAAATAATCAAAGCCGAATTCATTATTAGTACCATAGGTAATATCTGCCTGGTAAGCTTCTTTACGGGTGCACGGACGAAGCTTCTTCATGCGCGGATCAGTATGCGCCTCATTGTCATAATTTTCGTCGTACAAGAATGAAGCCTCATTGATGATCACACCGGTCGATAAACCTAGCGCATCATAAATCTGCCCCATCCAGCCGGCATCGCGCTGCGCCAGATAATCGTTGACAGTCACAACATGTACGCCTTTACCTTCAAGCGCATTCAAGTAGGCTGCTAGCGTCGACATCAAAGTTTTACCCTCGCCAGTCTTCAGCTCGGCCACGCTACCCTCATGCAATACCATTGAACCAATCAGCTGCACATCGTAATGGCGCTCGCCGATTGTCCGATCGGCCATCTCGCGCACCACCGCAAAAGCGTCTGGCAAAATCGTATCAAGCGTCACAGATTTCTTCTGCAAACGTTTGCGCAGAACATCGGTTTGGCCAGCCAATTCCTTGTCAGATAGTTTCTTGTATTTCGAGCCAAGCGCATTGATTTCGTCGACTTTCTTTTGTAAACGCCGCAAAATCCGCTTCTGCGGGTCACCGAAAACCTTCGCCAGCACCTTCTGTTGTGTTATCGCCATAACGTCAAATTTCCCTCACTTTCAGGTATTTTCCAAAAACTCCCCTAATTATAACTGTTTTCGGGGAGTTTTGGAAGAGGCTGCTACTAAATCGCTACTGTGTTTCGCGGTCAAAACCGCGTTTGAACCGCGCTAGTATATCGCGCCGGCCGACGTGAGCTAACAAATTTTGCTTGTACTTGCGAAGCTGCCCGGCTAGCTTACGCTCGACGATATCAGTTGCCGCCATAACGTTCATTGTCGAATCTTTGGCTTTGATAACCTGATCCGGCACGTTAATAATCACTTCGACTTCATATTTGTTGCCGTTATCGCGATTGACTTCCTCGATCTTCACCGAAGCACTCATAGTTTTGCGAGCATGCCGCGTCACTAAGCGATCTAATCTGCCGATTTTCTTGCTAATATACTTTCTCGTCGGTTCATCCAAAACGTAGCCGCCTACGCCAGTTATATCAATATCTGCAATCACTTTGACCCCTTTCGTTAAACCGATAATGTATTTTAATTATAGCATTTAGCCGCGGTGAGCGCTACCAATCGCCTCAGTAATATTCTGAAAGCCATCGCGGTCGAGCAACTTAACTAGGCCTTCGTTAATTTCGCCGATAACCTGCGGCCCCTCAAACATTAGCGCCGTCACCATAGCCACCAGGCTCGCACCAGCACAAATCTTCTCGTAAGCATCCTCGGCAGTAAACACGCCGCCGACACCGATAATCACAAAACGATCGCGGTATTTGGCATAAGTTTTGAAAATTAAGCCAGTAGTAAGCTCCCGCGCTGGCTGGCCGCTGAGATTTCCCCTGATCTCGTTATCCAGCAATTTTGAATTACGCAGCGCCGAGCGGTCCTTGACTAGATTGCCAATCGTTAAACCAGCAATCTCATGCCGATCAATTACTGCTAGCAGCTTCATAAATTCCGGCCACTTTTTGTCTGTCGGCATCTTAACGAAAATTGGCCGTGTTAAACGCAAGTCATCTACCGCCGTCAATAATTTATCCAGCCGTGCTGGCGTCGTAAACGGCTCGCCGCCATAAGTATTCGGACAGCTAATATTGATTTCGTACAACGGCGCGCAACCAGCTGCCTCTAGCTGGCGCAAACTTTGGCAATAGTCGGCAATCGCTTCGATATCGCTAACATTTTCGGGGTTATTGGTTTTAGCAACTGACACGCTCAACGGGAAATCGCGCCACAGCCGCCGCGGATACTGCTTAATCCGTTGTATATTGCGAGCGACTCCGTTATTTGCCAAGCCGACGTTAACTACAATCGATTTCTCGCTCGGTAAGCGGCGAAACCACGGCCGCGGATTACCGGCACAAACCTGCGCAGTAGTCGAGCCGCCAATTTCAAAGCCTAAACCAATCCGCTTAGCTATTGGCGGCAAGTCGAAGTTCTTGTCCAGTCCCGCCGACATCCCTAGCGGATTTTTGAATTCTAGGCCTAAGATCTCCTGCTCGAGCCGCGAATTTCGATAATTCCATACCCGCAAAATATTCTCGCCGCGCACTCGGTGCAACATTCGCGCCGCTTTGATCATACCCTCATGCGCTTTGTCTGGGTGTTGTCGAAAAAGCAACGGTTTAGCAAGTTTCTGGTAACCGCTGCGCGAGACTTGGCGAACCACTCGCTTCATCACAATTCCTCGCGATTACCCAGATACGGCCGTAGTACCTCTGGTACGCGCAGCTTACCGTCATCGGTCTGGTAATTCTCGATGATTGCTACTAGCGAGCGCGCCAAGCTTACTGCTGTACCGTTAAGCGTGTGCAGTACCTGCAGCGAGCCGTCGCTGCGGCGCACGCGAATATTGAGATTACGCGCCTGAAAATCAGTACAGTTCGAGCAGCTAGTTAATTCACGATACTGGTTATCGACTGGCGACCAGTATTCAATATCATACTTTTTGGCTGCTGGCGCACCGAGGTCGCCAGCCGCGATATTCACCACATGGTACGGCACACCTAAGTTTTGCCAAATCTCTTCCTCGATCGACAAGATCTTTTCGTGCATTTGAGCTGATTGTTCTGGCGTACAAAAAATATACATTTCCAACTTATTGAATTGGTGTACGCGGAACAGTCCGCGGCTAAACTTGCCAGCTGCACCCGCTTCTTTACGATAGCAAGGGCTATAGCCAGCATAGAGTAGCGGCAGTTTCTTCTCATCGATGATTTCGTCAGCATGAAAGCCAGTCAGCGGCGCCTCGGCCGTACCAATTAGCATGACATCTTCGCCGTCGATGAAATACTCATTGCTTTCTTTGTCGCTCTTCGGAGCAAAACCGGAACCGCGCGCCACCCGGCCCGACACCATATGCGGCACCGTCATCGGAGTAAATCCTTTAGAAATCAACAGATTCAGCGCATACTGATAAATCGCATTCTCTAGCAGCATCAAATCGCCCTTGATGTAGTAGAATTTCGTGCCAGCCACCTTGGCACCGCGCTCAAAGTCAAGCCAATCGCGGCCAGTTGCAAAATCTAAATGATCCTCGGCAGATTGGCGCTTATCACCCCACGTTTTAATCTCCACGCTATCCGACTCACCGCCAAGCGGCACATCATCAAGTATTATATTAGGCACCGCGTCCATCTGCACTTGAAAATCTGCTTCGACATCGCGCAAATCGCTCTCTAGTTTCGCTAGCTCTTCTTTCAACGCCCTGCCCTGTTCAATCAGCTCTGGCGCTGGTTTACCGCCCTTCATCTGGCCAGCGATCTCGTTCCGCCGCGTTCGCAGTTCATCGACCTGCTGCTGCAATTGCCGCCGCTGCTCATCAGTGTCTAGCAAACGAGCAATCGATACGTCATTGTAGCCTTTATTTTTTGCCGATTCCTGAACGCGATCGGCGTTTTCTCGAATGTAGCGAATATCTAGCATAGCATTAGTATATCATCTTGTGATACCGTACGCCAACGAATCTATTAACCATATCAAACAACTTATTTCGCTGTAAGTTACTCCGTTCGCAGCGCCTCAATCGGATCAAGCTTGGCAGCCTTGCGGCTCGGTAGCCAACCAGCGACGATCGCCACCAGCATCAGCGCCAACACTACAACGGCGGCGTCTAGCGGCTGGAAAATCAGCAAACTATATTTGCCCAGACCCAACGCATTAGAAATTGCCGGATTAGCCAGCGTACCAGCTCCCCAGGCACTCAGCACGCCAAGCATACCGCCCAAGAAACCGACCCATGCCGCCTCGTAACGGAACAGCCGGGCAATGTCGCGTTTCGACGCTCCCAGAGCCTTCATCAAACCAATCTGCTGCGTCCGCTCTAACACCGAGATATACATCGTATTAACAATACCGAACACGCTGACTACCAATGCCAAGATGCCAAACCCCATGACAATGGTTTGCAATATATTCACAAAAGTAAAAATCATACTCTGCACGTCTTTCGAAGTCATCGACGGATAACCGGCATCTTTCAAGTTATCGCGAACCTCCTCGGGAGTTTTACCGCCAGTGGCAGTCGCATTAGCAAAAATATATTTCTGATAAGAATCCGTTCCGGCGGTGCTAAAATCAGTTAACTCCTTAGCGGCACTCGAGTCAATGTACAAATTCGGCCGGCTGACCATCTGATCCGGCGATTTCTTGATAACTGCCGCAATTTTAAACTGTTTATTTAGCGTTTTACCGCTTAGCAACTCTTTCACGCCAGTTTCGCCTTCCTCGGCATATACCCGCTGAATTGTCGCACTATCTGCCTGCTGCGGCTGCTGGCTAACGGTAATCGTTAGCGTCGAACCAACCACCTCTGCCGCTGTTTTACCTAATTTTTCAGTGTAGCTCTCTGGTATGACCGCTTCGGCTGGCGCTAGTTTTGTCCCCGATTTGATCTCGCGACCAGCCGCAGTCTCTAGCTGCAAGCTATTATCGCGCATCATGACTTGAGCGACGTATTTTTTGTCGCCTTTTACGCTAAAAGTCACGTATTTCGGCTGCAGCTGGTAGCCCGGCTCAACATTTTTGAGATCCTTGCGCTGGCGCAGCTTTTCGATATCGCTTTGAGTGAGTGTGTCGTAATCTTGGCCGTAGTATGATTTTGTATTCGGATTGTACTCGGTTAGCTCATTTCTGCTGCCAGTGGCTGCACCGGCAGTAACAACCCGCTTATCTTTGGCAATAATCAAGCCATTCGGATCAATATTACTGCTGATTATCCGATCAACGTACTGCCTAGCACCCTCTCCAACCATCAAGCTAGCCATAATCGCAAAACCGCCCACCGCAATAGCTACGCTAGTCAAAATCGTTCGCATTTTAGCACGGCGCAAATTGCGGCCAGCTCTAGCGATAATATCAGTTGTTTTCATTGTTTTGTCTCCTTTGCTGGCTTGCCGGCCGATTTATTTTTGGCAGCAGTTTTGGTTAATGCTTTGCTTTGGTTTTTAGCGGCCAGTTTCCTAGCGGCAGAATCCGATTCAATCTTGCCATCTTTGATATGAATCACCCGCTGACATTTTTGCGCTAAGTCTTCATCGTGAGTCACAATAATCAACGTAGCGTTGTTTTCTTTACAATAATTAAACAACAAATCCTCAATCACTTTTGAAGTTGCCGAGTCAAGATTACCAGTCGGCTCATCAGCAAATAAGATTTGCGGGCGGCCCACAATCGCCCGAGCAATCGCCAAACGCTGTTTTTGCCCGCCTGAAAGGTCTTTGGCACGCGACTTGATCTTGTCACCCAAATCGACCGCCTCTAAAGCTTCAATAATCCGTTTCTTGCGGCCGATTCTCGCCACGCCCGCCGTCTCTAACGCCAAACTGACATTATCGTAACAGCTCTCGCCGCCCTCAACGAAGAAACTCTGGAAGATAAAACCCATCTTCTGCGCCCGAAATTTGTCGGTAGCCCGCGGCTTCAACCGCAAAATGTCTTCGCCGTCAATTAGCACCTTGCCCTTTTGCGGCTTGTCTAGCCCAGAAATCGCATGCATCAGCGTCGATTTACCACTGCCAGATTTACCCAGAACCGCCACGCTCGAACCCTCTTCGATATTCAGGCTAACTCTATCCAGCGCCGTAAAAGCATTTTTCTTTTTACCGTATATTTTAGTAATATTTTTGACTTCAATCATTCAGCCCTCCTACTTATATTGCCGTTATCGCGCCAGTCATTAGCAATAACATAATTATCACGCCCAAACCGATGCGGTACCGGATAAACAACGAAAAGTCATTGCGGGCGACAAATTTCAACAGCCAAGCAATCGACCAATAGCCAACCGCAAAAGCCACCGCTGTCGCCAAAATTGTCGACACCCAGCCAACACCGCCGCCAATATATTTGTAAGCAGTCATTGCCTCTAGCAAACCTGCCGCCACCAAGGCTGGAATACCCAGGAAGAAGCTTAATTTCGTCACCGTTACCCGATCAAAACCGCGGAATAGCCCCACCGAAATCGTCGCTCCTGAGCGCGACACGCCTGGAATCAGCGCTAAACACTGCCCCAAACCAATCGCCAGCGTATCCCGCCAAGTTGTCTGCCGCTCGCCGCGCCGCACAGCGCTGCATTTGTCGGCTAGCCACATCACCAGGCTCCAACCAATCAACGCAAAAGCCACAAACCATAAACTGCGCAACACTGTCTCGACCTCATTTTTGAGAGCATAACCGATAGCTGCAATCGGCAGCGATCCAATAATAATTGCCCAGCCATATTTGTAATCAAACTGCCGCCGCGCCCGTTTCCACCACAAGCCGCGCCACCAGGCACTCATCACCCGCCAAATATCATCTCGGAAATAAATTATCGCTGCAGCGATAGCGCCAATTTGAATAATAGCCGTAAAAGCCGTCAAACTTGGATCGTTGATCCGCATACCCATCAACTTCTCGACAATTGTCAAATGCCCGGTCGACGACACTGGCAAAAACTCGGTCACTCCCTCGACAATACCCAATATAATAGCTTGCCACCATTCCATAATATCTAATAGTATAGCATTTGCAGCCGTCTGGGCAAAAATCTCGGCTATTTTTGCCTATTTTACGCTAAAAATATTGACATAAGCGTGATTTTTTGCTATAAGTTGTATAGAAAGTCAGACAAAAATAAAAAAGGAATAAAACAAAATGTGGCGAGAAAGAATGCCAAGAGCAACAGGTACGGCCGAACACGAAGGTCCTGGACGATCGCCTACGCCAAAAGAAATAGCTGATGTCATAAATGGGGCCGAAGAACTCACTAGACAAGCTGCCGAGTCTGAGCAATCGCCTACATATAGCGCCGCAGCTGAAGCAGAACAATACACTGCGGAAGCCGCCGAATACGAAGGTGTCGAACCCGGCCAAGAAAGCGCTGAAGACGCCGCCGAGGTACAGGCTAACGAGACACTGCGCACTGACGCTGAAATTCTAGGCAATCGCTACCCAGTTAGTCAAATGATAAAAGGCGCTGGTAATACACTACAATGGGGCAAGGAAAGAGCTGCAGCAGCTTGGAATAATGCCATGGAGCAGCCAGGCCTCTTGATGGATAAGTTTATGCACGGCCTAGCCCAGAGCTCGTATGACCGGCGCAAGGCAAAGCTTGACGAGGTTGCTCATCTCAGCGACAATCACCCGCTTAAAAAATTCCGTATGAGGAAGCTTCAAAAAGCTGAGGCTCGCCTGAACAAACGCAAAGCAAATCTCGAAATACGACAGAATCGGATGACTGGGCGCGTAGAAGCCGTCAAAAACGCCTATGAAGCACGCCGCGAAGCTACTATTGCTGAACTATCAAAACGTCGAGATGAGGCTCTTGCTCGCAAAGAAACTCGTAGAAAATTACGCGAACAAGGTGCAGGCTGGCTTGAGGCTCGTAAAGCTGCCAAAGAACACGTCAACTCTATACCAGAAAATCAACGCCGCCGCATCGCTAGCGCCCTTCTGAACGCCGTCGAAGCCAACAAAAACTCGCAAGATGCTAGCTGGCAAGCGCGATACGCCGAGCGAGCTTCTGCTGACGCACAAAATCGAGTTGAATCAATTGGCGGGCAGCTTCAGCAGACCAGAACCGAGCTAAATAGTATGCGCCAGCAAGCTGGAGAAATCGCCAACATGGAGTCAGACCTGGTTTCGGTCAGAGAGAATGCGGCTAAGCTTCAAGAAAAAGCCGACTCGCTATCCGATGATAGCGCCAACAAATTTGCAGCAACGTACGAAGCCATCAAGGCTCAGCAACAACAAGAAAATATGGAGAAAGCAATCGCCGATTACCATAAACGTTTAGCCGAACTGCAGCGACAGGAGACGCAACTTGCGCAGTCGCTGATTCAAGCTCAAAAAGACGTCGAAAACACCGGTAAAGAGTTTGAGAACAGAGCGCGAGCAGAAGCCGCTGCAAAGAAGAAAGCCGAAGCAACCCAGCAAGCCAGAGACCGTAGCGTCGAAAATACCTTTGTCTAAAGTTAAAACAGAAAAAGAAAGGATAACATCATGCCAATTTTAAGCCGCAGTCTCCTCGCAGATTTAGGAATCAATCTATCAGACGAAGATTACCAATCGCTTGCCGACCATTTTGAATCGACGCTAGAGGAACGTGTCATCAACGAAATCGTCCTCGAGCTATCACCAGAGCAAGCCGAAGAACTATCACACATGCAAGAAGCCAGCGACGACCAAATCGTCGATTGGGTACGCGCCAATGTACCAGACTTTGCAGACATTGTGTCTGATGAAATCGATATCTTGCTCGGCGAGCTAGCTGAGGATAGCGAGAAAATGGCCGCCTAAAAGCCAGTACCGATATTATCGACAACTTCAAAAACTACAACTTCACTTCTGGATATATCGCCCGCGTCGTCTCGTCAATCTCATAACGCAGTTGTGGAAATGGCACGCCCTCGCGGGCAGTTACGCCTTCAAAAATCCAAAATACCCGCTCAGAATAGCCCCAGCCACAAGCCGGCGGCATACCGTACTCCAACATCTCCACAAAGTCGATGTCCAGCATCATCGCTTCTTCGTCGCCCGCATCGCGCATCTGTTGCTGCTCAACAAAACGATTCAGCTGATCAATCGGGTCATTCAGCTCGGAAAAACCATTCCCCAGCTCCGACCCGGCAATAATCGGCTGGAAACGCTCCACCGTTTGCGGATTGTCGGGGTTGGTCTTGGACAGCGGACTGACGAACTTCGGCGTATTCACCAACCACACCGGCCCAGCCACATCTTTACGAATATTCTTCCATAATTTATCGATACTGCGCGGAATGGAATCGGTCTTTTCGACCTCCAAACCATATTCTTTCAACTTGGCAGCTACCTCTTCAATCGTTGTATTATACACATCAATTCCATAGTGCTTGTTGATCACCTCGGCATAATCCCAGACTTCCCACTCGCCGCTCATATCCACCGTGAACCGGCCCAGCTGAAACTGCAGCGTGCCAAACGTCTTTTGAAGCACGTCTTTATACATCG